>CAYSTR010000101.1:0-8344 GCA_964433745.1 uncultured Oscillospiraceae bacterium
CCATTGTTATGACCATCCTCTTCTCGATACTGGCACTCTACCTGCTAGCTGACATCATCCTTTTGACGCTTATAATGGCGGACGGTCTGCAAAAAGCGGGAACATTGTGGGTACTGGCATCAACCGCCGCCATGTCCGCCTCCACCGTAAGCTTGATGTTTACGGTCTACAAGGCTTCCGGGCGGCTGTGGGGTATGGGGGACTATGACATGCTCATGGCTCTGCCTTTGAACGAGAGGGATATTCTAATAAGCAAGCTCATGATGCTGTATCTGGAAAACCTCACCTTTTCCTCCCTCGTCGGACTTCCCATGCTCATTACATATCTTATCATGTCGGGTGCGGGTGTGGGTACTTATTTTGTGACGCTTATCGGCTGGCTGTTTGTCCCCATAATTCCCATTATCGTAGGGGCGGTGCTCTCCTTGTTAATCGGGCTTGCCGCCGCGAAGCTGCCGGGACGCAACGTTGTCGCCCTGCTCTCGAACTTTATACTCATTCTCATTGTAATGGGTATGGCGATGCTCATATCCTATGCACCCTTATTCGGCTCTGACTTTGTAACAGAGCTTGCCGGGATTTTTAACAAGATTCACTTTTCGTCACAGCTTCTGACCGAGGCAATAGGCGGGAAGTTCCTCTCGCTTCTCTATCTCATAGGACTAAACATCTCAGCATTCGCTCTGTTTGCCATACTTTTTTCGGGCGTGTTCAAGCGTGTAAACTCCATACTAAAGGAACAGCGCAAGGGACGCGCCTATAAGCACACCGGTGTAGCGGTGACCAGTCTTAGCATGGCGCTTCTGGCTAAGGAGTTCCGCTTTTTCATAGGGTATCCCATGTACGTTATAAACACCGCCATCGGTATGGTGCTCATGACCATATTCGGCGTCGCATCCTTATTTATCGGGGATCAGGTACTGTCGGTGGTTGCCGACCCATCCATGGCAGGGATAACGGTAGCACCGCTGCTTGCTATGGTGTTCGGATTTATGGTGGTCATGACCTGCACAACCTCCCCCTCTATCTCGCTTGAAGCTAAGACCATGTGGATACTGCGCTCCTCGCCGGTGTCCGAGATGGATTTTTTGAATGCAAAGATACGGCTGAACATGCTAGTCACCCTCCCGCTGACCGTCATAAACCTTGTGCTGGTCACATTCTCGTTTAAGCTTACCGCATGGGATACTCTATCGATATTCATCCCTGTGGCGGCGCTTTCCGTCCTCATGCCGTATGTGGGGATATGGTTTAATCTTTTCTTACCCAAGCTCGAATGGACAAACCCCATTGCGGTGGTAAAGCAGTCCGCTTCGGTGATGCTATCTATGCTGACTGGCTTTGTCTCTCTGGCTATACCTATAACGCTGTACAACGTATTAAACCCGGCGGACTTTTTGTCGTTTGCTTTGGCTGTTGGTGCGGGGGTACTCATTATAGCGCTTTTGCTGCACTGGGGACTAGAGAAAATCGGGGTAAAAAAGCTAAGGGCGATTAACGGATAGGCTATCTCCATTATCCAGAAGGTGGGATTTTCATTTGTTTCTTAAAGCGATAGAGCTTCAAGGCTTCAAGTCGTTCCCGGAGCGGACTAGACTGGAGCTTAAACCGGGGGTTACCGCTGTCGTGGGTCCTAACGGCAGCGGTAAGTCCAATATAAGCGATGCGGTGCGTTGGGTGCTGGGGGAACAGTCCGGCAAGACACTGCGCTTGGGGCGCATGGAGGATGTCATATTCTCCGGAACAAAGTCACGCCGTGCCATGGGGTTTGCCCGGGTAAGCCTTATCTTTGACAACCAGAGCCGCACACTGCCCTATGATCTGGACGAGGTGAGCGTCACCCGTCAGCTCTTTCGGACAGGGGAGAGCGAGTATCTGAGAAATAACGAGCTGTGCCGGCTAAAGGACATTGCCGAGATGTTCATGGACACAGGGCTTGGCAGGGACGGCTACAGCGTCATAGGACAGGGGCGCATAGCCGAGATTATCTCGTCTAAGGCCACCGACAGGCGCGAGATATTTGAGGAAGCCACCGGTATCACCCGCTTTAAGCACAGAAAACAGGATGCACTGAAGAATCTGTCCATGGCGGATGAAAACCTTATCCGCTTGGGGGATATTATACTGGAGCTGGAAACCCGCATTGAGCCGCTTCGCATTGCATCGGGTAAGGCAAAGGAGTTTCTCGCCCTTTCGGAGGAAAAAAAGAAGCTTGAAGTCTCCTTGTTTCTGGAACGCCTAAACAGCTTCAATGACGAGATAGCCGCCATAAATGAGGTGCTTGCGGTGCTGGAGGGGGAGCGCACAGGCGCGGACAACCGCACACTTCTGCTGGAAGAGGAGATTGAGGCGGCATTTGTCCGTATGACACGGCTGTCCGAGGGGGTAGAGGCGGTACGTGCCATTATCGCGGCAGATGAGGAACAGATAAAAGCCCTCGACATGCAAGCGGCGGTGCGCTCTAACGACATATCCCACAAGCGCGAGAGCATTAAGTCTCTGGAATCGGACATTGCCCTCTTGCAGGACAAGCACTCGGATATGGACAGGCAGATAGAGGATCAGCGCGTACAGGCGGAGGAGCTTACCCGCCAGTACGAGGAGCGTTCCCGGGAGGTGGAGACGCTCACTGCCCTGCTGTCCGAGCTGTCGGCGGCGGGAGCGGGTACGAGCGAGCGGCTGGGTCAGCTCTATCTGGACATAGAGCGGCTGGGTACCGAGCGTTCACGCAATCGTCTGGAACTTGCCGTAGCGGAGAATGCATGTGAAGCCGCCAACCGGCGCATACGTGAGATAGAGGAAGCCCTCACCCAGAATGAGGACAAGCGTTCGGCACTAAACGGCGAGCTTATAGAGCTGACAGGTCTCAAAGAGGATCTTTTACACCGTCAGACAGGGCAGCAGAACGTAAAAAGCGGCTACGAGCGCCGTTTAAACGAACGTCTAGGCAAGCTAAAGGAGACGACCGACAGGTTAGCCGCCGCAAAGGGTGAGCACGGTGATACGGTGCGCCGCATTAAGCTTATAACAGAGCTGCAAAACAGTCTGGAGGGGTATGCGGGCAGTGTCAAGGCACTCATAAAGGCGGGGCAGGACGGACGGCTTCGCGGAATATTCGGTGCGGTATCCCATCTTATCACCACCGCCCCTGACTATACCACCGCCATAGAAACGGCGTTAGGCGGCGCACTGCAAAACCTGGTGTGCGCGGATGAGGACAGTGCAAAGGCGGGAATATCCTATCTGTCCGAGCAGAAGCTGGGGCGGGCTACATTTCTCCCGCTCACATCGGTAAAGCCCTCCTCCCTTGTCGAGCGCGGACTGGACGGCTGTGACGGCTTTGTGGGGATAGCCTCGTCTCTCGTGCAGTGTGAGCCGAAATTTCGCGGCATTGCGGACAATCTTCTGGGGCGCGTGGTTGTATGTGACGATATCGATAACGGTATTGCCATGGCAAAACGCTTTAGCTACCGATTCCGCATAGTGACACTGGACGGTCAGATAATAAATGCGGGCGGCTCGTTTACCGGCGGCTCGAAGCAGGCGCACGGCTTTATGTCCCGTCAGCTGGAGCTTTCCGAGCTAAAGGAGAAGGCGGACAGGTTAAACGAGCGTGTAACCGAGCTAGAAAACAGCCGGATACACACCGAAGCGTCCGTGACCGAGATAAAAGAGCAGGTATCCGCTGTAGAGCGCACTATCCGTCAGCTGGAGGACGAGCTTCTAAAGGCGGATGCCACAGGGGCACAGCTGGAGCGGGCACTGGAGGATACCGTCAAAGCAGGGGAGCGGCTGCGCGACGAGCTGGTCACACAGAACACCCTTATTTCGGGCGGCAAGGACGAGACGGTACGGCTAAATGCAGCGTTTCAGAAGCTAACCGAGGAGCTGTCCGAGCTGGAAGCACGCCGAGACAGTATAAGAGAAGAGGAGCAGAGCAAGCGCACACAGGCAGAGGAGCTGTCTGCCCGCCTTACCGAGCTTCGCATGTCGGCTTTGGAGCTGCAAAAGGACGCACAAGCGGCAAAGGTACGTCTGGAGCTTCTTCTCACCGATAAAAGCGGAGCCGAGGGGCGCGCCGATACGATAAAGGCGCAGATAGGGACGCTTTTAAGCGAGATAACCGCCGCAGAGGGCGAGATATCCGCGTTAGAGACGAAAAAAGCCGCCATGCTAGCCGGCATAGCGTCTCACAAGGCGGGTATAGACGAGCGTTTACAGGGCAGAATGACCATAGAGGGCGAGATAACCCGGCTTCGCGGAGAGGAAAAGACCCTGTCCGCACGGCGCGAGGGGTTGTCTGCCGAGATAGCAAGGGAGCAGGAGAAGCTCTCAGCCAGACGCACCGAGTACGACCGTATTATAGCGGAATTGTGGGATGAATACTCCCTTACCCGCACCGAGGCTATGGAGATATACGAAAAGCCGGAGGATGTGCGGGGTGCAACCGCCCGGTTGAGCACATTAAAGCAGAAGATTAAAGGCTTGGGTGCTGTCAACACCGATGCCATAGACGAGTACCGCGAGGTCAGTATGCGCTATGAGTTTCTGACGGCGCAGAGAAGGGATGTCGAACGCTCTAAGCAGGAGCTTATCCGTCTCATTGAGGAGATAACCCTAACCATGCGCACCCAGTTCGAGGACGGCTTCAACCGCATAAATGCATTGTTCTCCGAGATATTCAAGGAGCTTTTCGGGGGAGGGGAGGCGCATCTTCGTCTCACCGAGCCGGACGATATCCTGGAATCGGGCATAGAAATTCTCGCCAATCCGCCGGGCAAGCTTATAAAGCATCTTACGGCACTGTCGGGCGGCGAACAGGCGTTTATTGCCATCGCCCTGTACTTTGCCTTCCTAAAGGTCAATCCGTCACCCTTTTGTGTGCTGGACGAAATCGAGGCGGCGCTGGACGATGTGAATGTGGTACGGTTCGCGCAGTATCTCGTGACGGTATCGTCTGCGACACAGTTTATCGTCATCACCCACCGCCGCGGCACAATGGAGCACAGCGATACCCTCTACGGTGTCACCATGCAAGAGGAGGGCGTATCCGGTCTTGTGAGCCTGTCGCTGACCGACCGAGAAGCAAGCGAGCAGACAGCATAATGATATTATAAAAACGTGTCAATAAGAAACTGAAAGGACTGCTATGGGATTTTTTGAAAAGCTCACCTCGGGGCTGAAAAAAACGCGGGACAATCTGACAAAACAGGTAGAGCAGGTGTTCTCCTCCTTTAACAAGGTGGACGAGGACATGCTGGAGGAACTAAGCGATGTGCTCATCATGTCGGACGTGGGAGCGGCGGCGGCGCAGAGGATATGCGATACCCTAAAGTCCCGCGCCAAGCAGCAGGGGATAAACGATTCCGACGGACTAAGAGCACTGCTCATTACGATAATCGAGGAGATTCTATCCGGCGGCAACGAGCTCAAGCTCCCCACCGCCCCAACCATTGTAGTGCTTCTGGGGGTAAACGGCACCGGTAAGACCACAACGGCGGGACGGCTTGCCTACACGCTAAAAGGTGAGGGTCACAAGGTGCTTATAGGTGCGGCTGACACCTTCCGCGCTGCCGCCATAGAGCAGCTGGCGGTGTGGGCAGAACGTGCAGGCGTGGACATAATAAAGCACGAGCACGGCTCCGATCCGGCGGCGGTGGTGTTCGATACCATCACGGCGGGTAAGGCGAGGGGTGCGGATGTGCTTCTTATCGATACCTCCGGGCGGCTTCACAACAAGAAAAACCTCATGGACGAGCTGTCTAAAATCTCCCGCGTGTGCGAGAGAGAGGGTGCGGGGCTTCACACCGAGGTGCTTCTCGTGCTGGATGCGACCACCGGGCAGAACGGTGTCAATCAAGCGCGCGAATTCTCAAAAGCCGCCGGGATTACCGGCATAGTCCTCACCAAGCTGGACGGTACAGCCAAGGGCGGCGTGGTGCTGTCCATTCGCGAGGAGCTGGGACTGCCGGTCATGTTCGTGGGTGTCGGTGAGGGGATAGAGGATTTACAGGTGTTTGATCCCGCCGAGTTTGCGCGGGCGCTGTTTAGCTAGGAGGATAAAATGACGGTTGTACTGGCAAGCGACAATCAGGGTAAGCTAAGGGAGCTGCGGGAGCTTCTAAAGGATACGGACATGCACCTGATTTCAAAATCCGATGCCGGGTGCTTTATCGAGGTGGACGAGACAGGGGAGACGTTTGAGGAAAATGCATATCTAAAGGCATCCTCTGTAGCCAAAGAGACCGGACAGTACGCTCTGGCGGACGATTCGGGTTTATGCATAGACGCACTGGGCGGCGAGCCGGGGGTACATTCTGCCCGGTACATGGACGGCATACCCTATCCACAGCGTATGGAGCGCATTCTGGCTCTTATGGACAGTGTGCCCCAAGACAAGCGGACGGCGCGGTTTGTATGCGTGATATGCCTGTGCGCCCCCGACGGTACGCACTCTTTTCACAAGGGAGTGTGCGAGGGACACATCGGCTACGAGCAGCGCGGCGGTCACGGATTTGGCTATGACCCTATATTTATGGTTGATGGCAGGGCTCTTGCCGAGCTTCCTGAGGACGAGAAAAATGCGCTTAGTCACCGTGGAAGAGCCATATCGCAGTTAATGGAAAAATTAAGGAATACATAATATAACGAGGAGTAAATAATGGAACTGACAAGCAAACAGCGCGCGGCATTGTCCGCACAGGCAAACGGCATCGAAACTATCATGCAGGTGGGTAAGGGCGGTGTGGGCGACGCGCTCATAAAGCAGATAGATGAAGCGCTCACCGCAAGGGAGCTTATTAAGCTGCGCGTACTGGAATCCTCACCGGGACTCCCCCGTGAGATAGCAGACGAGCTGGCGGGACATACAGGTGCGTCAGTCGTGCGTACCATCGGAAGCAAGATTATCTTGTTTAGGCGAAACGAGAAGGAGCCTAAGATTAAGCTTTAGGCGGGGTACAAACGTGGATAGTATACTACTGTTCGGCGGGAGCTTTAATCCTGTACACAAAGGGCATGTGAAGCTTGTTAAAACAGCGGGAGCGGTCTTGTCGCCGTCGCTTATCCTCATTGTCCCCACAGCCACACCGCCCCATAAGCCCGCAAACGAGCTAATCGGGAATGAGCACCGCTTTAATATGCTAAAGCTTGCATTCGGCGGGGACAAGGCTGTGCTTGTGTCCGATATGGAGCTTGTGCGCGGAGGGCTTAGCTACACCTCCGATACGATAGACGAGGTAAAAATGCGGTTTAACCCGCTAAACCTACAGCTTCTCATGGGCGCGGACATGTTTTTGACCGTCAAAAGCTGGCACAAGGCGGGACACATACTAAAAAACGCCGAAATCTGCGCTGTCGCACGGGAGCACGGCGAGTATGAGCGGCTTTTAAATTTTGCAGAAGAATTGACACGTGAGGGCAGTCGTGTTAAAATAATAAGAACAGAACCTTTTCCTGTTTCTTCCACCCAGATTAGGGGCATGATAAGAGAGGGCGAGCCGGTTGACGGTCTTTTGCCCGACGGTGTGCCGGGATATATAAAAGACAATCATCTGTATGTCAGTAATAGGGGATGACAAAATGGAAACGTTAATAGGACGAGAAACCACATTCGAGGATATCCGGCATCTGACCGAGGATGGTATCGAGTATTGGTTTGCACGCGAGTTGCAGGTTGTACTGGAGTATACCGAGTGGCGTAATTTTCAAAAGATAATCGAAAAAGCGAAGATTGCATGTGTAAACAGCGGCAATGACATACCTGAATGTTTTGTTGACGTCAACAAAACATCAAAAATGCCAAACGGCGGGGAAAAAGAGATAAGCGACATTATGCTCTCACGCTATGCCTGTTACCTAATCGTACAAAACGGTGACCCGCGAAAAGAAGTCATTGCGCTTGGACAAACCTACTTCGCCTTAAAGACGCGCAAGCAGGAGCTTACCGAGGAGTACAGCGCGCTAAATGAAGACCAAAAACGGTTGTCAATTCGGAATGAGATAAGCGAACAGAACAAATCCCTTGCAGAAGCAGCACAACAGGCGGGGGTAACCGAGCCGAAAGATTATGCCATATTCCAGAACAAGGGTTATCAAGGGCTGTACGGCGGTCTTGGCGTTAAGGAGATTCATGCGAAAAAGGGACTTAAAAAAGCCCAGAAGATTCTTGATAATATGGGAAGCACCGAGCTTGCCGCCAATCTGTTCAGAGCGACACAGACAGATGAAAAGCTTAGGCGCGAGAACATAAAGGGTAAAGACAAGGCAAACCGCACACACTACGATGTGGGTAAAAAGGTGCGGGAAACTATAGAGGAGCTGGGCGGCACTATGCCGGAGGACT
>CAYSTR010000102.1:0-8342 GCA_964433745.1 uncultured Oscillospiraceae bacterium
CATCATCAAAGCTTTTTACCCTTTGCTTGTCCATCATTTTTCCTCCGTTTACCCAAAAATCTTAGTCCTCAATGAATTTATATGTAAATGGGACAGGTTATAGAACTAAGACGGTATTTACACAGCAAGTAAAATATTGTATAATAAAAAAAGCCAAAAAGAAGTGAAAGGACAGTAAAAATGCAAGAAATATCACAAAAAGAGCTGTTTGTACTGGATATGGATGGAACGTTCTATCTAAGTGACAGACTTATTGACGGATCAAAAGGGGTATTAGACGCTATCCTCAGGGGCGGGAAGAATTTTATGTTCTTTACGAACAACTCCTCCCGCAGCAGGGACAGCTATATAGAAAAGCTCTCCCGAATGGGGGTAAATATTAATAAAGACCGGCTCATGACGTCAGGGGATGTTATGATCTCCTATCTAAAGCGATTCCACTGCGGAAAGACAGTCTACCTAATGGGAACAGACAGCCTCACCGAGAGCTTTAGGGAAGCGGGAATCACTTTAACAGACGAACACCCTAATCTTGTCGTACTGGGGTATGATACGACGCTTACCTATGATAAGATTATGAAAGCAGCGCGCTTTATTATGAACGGTACAGAATTTTTATGTACCCATCCGGATGTAAACTGTCCCACAGCGGATGGCCCTATACCCGATTGCGGAGCTATGATATCCTTGTTCGAGACCTCTACAGGAGTACGTCCTAAAATCGTTGGGAAGCCATTTACCGAGACGGTGGATGCAATAACGCAACGTACAGGAATAAGTAGGGATAGGTTGATGTTTTGCGGTGACAGGCTTGCCACCGATATTGCCATAGGCTTTAACCATGGCATAACTACCGCCCTTGTTTTAACTGGCGTGACGACAAAAGGTGAGCTTGACGCTTCCGCAATCAAGCCCACCTATGTGTTTGACAGTTTAAAGGATATAGTTAGTTATCTCTAGTCCTCGATTTCCAGTATTTCAGCCAGTCTGTGAAGTACTCTGTTTTGAGCGATGGCTACAACCTTGTCACCGCTTTTGAGCACGGTGTTTCCTCTTGGGATTAAAAGCTCACCGTTTCTGGTTATCGTCACAAGAATTGAACCCTCCGGCAGCTTTATCTCCTGCAACGACTTTCCATCCAGTTTGTAGTTGTCGGGAAGCTGCAGCTCGCTTAGTGTCGCTTCGCCGCGGTTGAGGGACATAATCCGCTTTATGGCGGCAGTATCCACTTCGCGCTCTAAAAGTCTTGCTATATTGTCCGTTGAGGAGATGGGAATATCTACGCCGAGTTGTTTCATAATCTCGGCGTTTTTGGGGTTGTTGACCTTTGCTACGGTGCGGGGGATGTTAAACCGCTTTTTGGCTAGCTGACAGGCGATGAGGTTGTTCTCGTCCTCGCCGGTTACGCCAATGAGCGCCTCCGCGCCGTCTTTTATGGCCATTTCCAGAATATCTATCGATGTACCGTCGCCGCATATGATGGTGATATCCAGCTCGTTGGCGACCTTACGGCAGAGATGCTTGTCCTGTTCTATGAGCACCGGCTCGTGCTCGTGCTCTAAAAGCGTTTTTGCCAGATAGTACCCAACCTTACCTCCGCCTACTACTATTACCCTCATTAGTCTATCCTCTCTGCCAGCATAATCTTGTCGCTCTCTTTGAGTACAATATCCTTAGTACCTTTGAGCGTGACATTGCCGTCCTCGTGCATTACACCGAAAATGACCTCTTCACCTACCGTAACCGCCGCCGACAACCGTCTGCCGACCAGCTGTCTGGACACCGGGATTGTCGTAAATGAGATGGTGCTTGAGCCGATTGTCATATACTTGTGGTCAGAGGATTCGGTTATCGCCGCTTTAACAGCCGAAACCGTCATGTTAGTCGGGCAGATTGTTCTAAGCCCGAAGTGGGAGAATACTCCCTCCCGCTTGGGATCGTATATACGTGCAAGAACGATGGGGACATGAAAAATCTCCCCGGCAAGCTGTGAGACCATGATGTTAACATTGTCGTCCTGTGTGACCGCCGCCAGAGCATCACAGCTCTCGATACCGCCGCGCCGCAGAACGTCCTGATCTATGGGTACACCCGCTATAGTGAAGCCGCTGAAATCATTTTCCAAAAGCTCAAAGCTTCTGGCATCCCTGTCGATGACCGACACGTCATGTCCCTCGCGGCTTAAAAGACTGGCAAGACGCGACCCAACCTTACCGCAGCCGATGACTAGTATGTTCATATAAATGATACTTCCTTTATTCTATGTGGATTTTATAAACCTTTTTCTTATCTGATGGTCTTTATCCAGTACGGCTTGCCTTGCCGGAATACCGGTGAGTGCCGTTAGCTCATCTTGTGCCTCTATTACCCGGTCTATCCATAACTGCTTTATTTCATCAAAATTACGGCAGGTTTTGGGGACAAAAATAGGTTTACCAAAAACGATTCGATTTATTTCTCCCTCCACAGCCTGTTCAATAAACGTGGGCAAGACAGGTATACCCAGAAGCTTTGCAAGCCAAAATGTTCCGCGCTCAATATCCTCTGATTTTTCTTTATTTATGTCATATATAGTACCCTGTGAGAAAATAAGAAAATGTTTAGGCTTTTCCCCCTGATTATACCATTTTTCGGCAGCTCTTATAGCAGATAATGACCCGCTTGAGCTGTTTCGGTCTACTGCGAATACCTTTTCCAGCTCTAAAACAGGTGTCAATTCCTGGGGGATGGATACTCCGTTAAAGCAGTTCTCCTTTGCGAAAACGAAAAGCTCCGGATAGGTAGCGGTTACCCTATGCATGACCTCATAATAATAGCTCATTATAAGCGGAGCATCAGTATCTGTCAGATGATTAGCCGCTATTATATATGAAGAATGGGTAAAATCATCAGGCAGATTATAGGAGGACAGATTATATAATTTAAGAAGCTCTCTTTTCCCATTTATGAGCCGGTTTCTTAGCTCATCCGGATTTTTCTTTAGATTTATTATTTCCTCTTCTATATTAACATACAAAAGTGAGCTTGCATTGAATAATTGCATTAGAGTACCCCTTATTAAAATTATTACTGTTCATCCTTTTGTTCACGTAGGAACAGTCCTCCCAGCGCCTCCCACGGATCTATTCCGCTAAACAGCACACTATACACAGCCTCGCAGATAGGCAGACTCACCCCATACGTGCGTGACAGTCCCACAAGTGCTTTTGTTGTGGATACTCCCTCGGCCAGGCTCTCGTACCGTTCACTGCGTACAAAGGTCTCGCCAAATGCGCGGTTGTGGCTGTAGGGGGAGAAAAGTGTAGCTTGATAGTCGCCTAGATGCGCAAGACCGTATGCCGTCATGGCGTTGCCGCCCATTGCTGCGATTAGGCGGGATATCTCTCTGGCTCCGCGTGAGATTAATGCGCCCTTGAGTGCCGTTCTACCCAGTCCGTCAAGCATTCCTGCCGCAATACCTATGACGTTTTTTGCTGCCGCTCCTACCTCGTTGCCTATCAAATCATCACCATAATAGAAGCGGATAAGCTCGGATGAGAATGCCTCGATGAGCATGTGCTGTACCGCGGCATTCTCACTGTCTATGACCATGCAGTTGGGGATACCCGCAAGAAAATCCTCCACATGACCGGGCCCTACCCACACAGCGGAGGGGACAGGGGAGGAGGTGTTCACAATCTCTGTTAGACGTGAACCGGTCTGTTCCTCCAATCCTTTCATACATAGCACAAATGCCTTGGGGTTTATTCCGGATATAGAGGGCATCAGTGAGCGTAGCCCCTGTGAAGCGATGGATATGACGACTATATCCGCACTAAAGGCAGAATCGAGGGTGTCGGCAATTGTCACCGATACCGGCAGTGTAAGAGTGCCATGTGTGCGGGTGGTCTTTAGAGCTTCCAAGTTATTTGAACCTTTTCGTCCGTACAGTGTTACTTTATGCCCTATGCTGTCGAGATAGTAGGCGATAAATGAACCCCAGCGCCCGCAGCCTATGACGGTAATGTTCATGATTTATTTCCTCTAAATAATGATTTAAACCAGTTCTTTTTCTCGCGTACAGTGACAGGGGGCTTATAAAGCCGTCTGTTTTCGTATGCTTTATTATAGAGAAAAAGCTGACTGTCTATGCGCTCTCCCGCCGTATTGAGCCGAGTATATTCCCCATTATCCTGTTGGACACGTGCCTTTACATTGTCGCACAGCATGGTGTTTATAAGCTCTAAAATTCTAAGCTTTATATGCGGGTCATAAATGGGAGCGGCCACTTCTACGCGTCTTTGCATATTGCGTGTCATGAAGTCGGCAGAGGAGATAAATATGGAGGTGCGTTCACCCGCTCCGAAGATATAGATACGGCTGTGCTCGAGAAACCGTCCGACTATGCTTATAACCTTTATATTATGAGTAAATTCGGGGATACCCGATCTAAGACAGCATATCCCTCTCAGGATGAGCGTGACAGGCACACCCGCTTTGGAGGCTTCTATGAGCTTATCGATTATAGTCTTATCGCTCAACGAATTTATCTTACACGTGATACCGGAGGGCTCTCCTTTTCGGGCATAGGCTATTTCGCGGTCAATAAATTCGACTACCCTCTGCTTGAGTATGAGCGGCGCAACCAACAGATGGCGTGCGTACTCTACAGGGTTGCCGAGCGACAGGCTGTTAAACGTCATGGATGCATCTATACCTATCTCCTGGTGTGCCGTCATGAGACATAGGTCGGTATAGAGCCGTGCCGTCTTTTCGTTGTAGTTTCCTGTACCTATCTGCGTGATGTACTCGATACCGTTTCCCGTCTTGCGCGTGATAAGGCAGAGCTTCGAGTGAACCTTATATTCGCCCAGTCCGTATATGACAAAGCAGCCTGATTCCTCCAGCCGTTTTGACCAGTCTATGTTGTTCTCCTCATCAAAACGTGCCCGAAGCTCCACAACAGCCAGTACATCCTTGCCGTTCTCCGCCGCTTTAATAAGGGCATTTATAATCTGTGAATCCTTAGCCACACGGTAGAGCGTAATCTTTATTGATACGACTGCCGGGTCGGTGGCAGCCTCGTCTAACAGACGGATAAATGGGGCTATGGACTCGAACGGATAACTAAGAAGTATGTCCTGCCGCTTTACTGCTGATATCATGCTCTCGTTTTCCGACACCATAATAGTGTGCTGCGGAGACAGCGGCTCAAAAAACAGCTCGCTTCGCCCCTGTAACCTGCTTTCAATTACACCGGTAAAGGACATGTCAAGCGGGGAGGAGCTGACAAAAATCTGGCTTTGAGACATCTCAAATGAATCACACAGATGCTGCTTTAGTGCGTCATTTACCTCTGAAGAAAGCTCCAGACGGACAGCTGCCAGCTTCTTGCGCTTCTTCATTAGCTCTTCCATGGTTTGGCGGAAGTCCATGTCATAGTCATAGAGCGCTTCCTCTGCGCTTATATCGGCATTTCGCGTTATACGGAAGATGGTTTTGTCTATTATCTCATACTTTTCAAATATGCGTCCCGCGAAGTGGCAGATAAGCTCCTCTGCAAGCACAAAGCGGATTGTTCCGTCCTGTGACGGAAGAAAGATTACCCGGTCAAAGTAACCGCCCGCCGGGATAACGCCAAAACGTACAAAGCTCCCCTTACCCGACAGATGTGCGCCCACATAAATGTCCTTATTCTTCAAAAAGGGGAACGGATGGTGCTTGTCGATAATCTGCGGGGATATGAGCGGAAGTATCTCGCGCTCGAAATAACGCTCAAGGAAGTGTTTGTCCTCACCCGAAAGCTTATGAATAGGGGAGTGGGTGACACCCTTTGAGGAAAGCCCTTTCATAATGTCATGATAGACCTGATCGCGGCGGGGGATAAACTGTCTGGTTTTCGCGAATATGAGCTTTAGCTGTTCGGCGGGGGTGAGGTTTGATTTGTTGTCCCTCGTAACCTCGCGCAGCAGGGTTTGGTCGTAGAGAGAACCTACCCGAATCATAAAAAATTCGTCCAGGTTTGATGCGAAGATGGCGGCAAAGCGCAGCCGCTCAAACAGCGGTACGCTCTCGTCCTCTGCTTCCTCCAGTACGCGAAGATTAAACTTTAGCCAGCTAAGTTCTCTGTTTACATATATGTCAGCCATACATTAATCCTTTGCATATAGCGTTTCAAGCTGCATAACCGTCTTTTCATCGCGCAATCCAGAGAGAGAATCGCTTGCGGATAGGTTTGCGGCGGCAGCAGCCCGCGCCAGACGGAGACAATCGGTATCACTGTATCCCTTTAAAAGACCCAGAAGCACCCCGGCACAGAAGCTGTCACCTGCACCTACCGAGCCTTTTATGTAACCCTTTGGCAGACTAAGCGATTTTAAATGTGTAAACACACCGTCCTTAGTCATGACAAAGCCGTATTCCGGGCAGTGGATGACCACACGGTCATGCACGCCTTTTTCCAAAAGCTCTTTTGAGATATTCTTTACAGCTTCAATATCAATTATCCCGTTTGCGTCTCTGACAGGGATACCTGTTACCTGTGATGCTTCAACCTCGTTAAATATGAGATAGTCGATGTGCTTTAAGCAGGGTAGGACGAGCGCCTTAAACCGTTCACTCTGCTCGCTCACCACATCAAGAGAGGTCTTGATTCCAAGAGAGGAGACCTTCGCCAGCACACGTGCCATACGAGTACCATATTCCGGGTCGGGGCAGTCTAGACTGTCCAATAAAAGCGCGTAACCCAGATGGAATATATCACAGTCCAGCTTATCATAGTCTATGCTGTCATAATCAAATAAAGCATTGGCGCCGCGGCTGTGAAAAAAGGTACGCTCTCCCGATTTTTGATTTTGCATGACATCGGTAAATGAGGTGTTTTTGTCAATTGTTTTAATTCCGGATATGTCCACACCGGAGCTTTCCAGTGTGTTTTTTATGAATGCTCCGGCTTCGTCGTCACCGATAAGTCCGATGCTGGATACCGGAACAGTCGGGTCGAGGATTGCTGTGACACATGGGGTTGTTCCTGCGCATCCGCCTATACCCCTTGACATGGAGAGGATTGTAGCCAGTCTACCCTCTGCCGGAAATTCATCCATTACCTTTACATGGTCAAATACCAGATTACCTGCAATCGTTAGCTTTCTCATATATTTCTCCTTGATGTTAATTATCTGCGGCGGGATTTGCTTCTGCGTTTGTTTTTATTTGAATTTACCATAAGCACAATATAAAGTACAACCAGTGTGACAAGTGTAATGCTTAAAATCTTAAACCATGTAGAATTTATCACCGACATTACAATGCTTAAAGTATAAAGAAGATTGGAGCGGGGAATCTCACTGGCTGCCAGAAGATCAATGCGTCCCATCACCTCACCCGCCAGAATTAACTCAACCTCTCCTAACTTCTCTCCCTTTGTAACAGGAGCGTTAATCTCTGCCGGTTTTATGACATTGAGGTGAACGCTGGACTGGTCAATATCGGTCGGCACCAATGCGGAAAAGTCGGACAGGGGCATGAGGCTTACATAGTCGGTATCCCATGCGAGATTTACCTTTACTTCATCTATAGGCTTTGTGGGGTCGAGCAGATTTTTTACCTTGAAGTTGTCAAACGCCCATTCAAAAAGCTTGGTTGATTGCGTAAACGCTAGATTTTCTTTCATTACTTCACCGTCCTCCGTGAGATACGGACAACCCAAAAGGACGAGCATGTATGTGTAACCGTCCTTTTGAGCTGTTGCGATAAAGCAGCGTCCCGCTTTAGGGGTTGTCCCTGTTTTAATACCTTTGAGCGGCGGATAGTAGTATTCCTCACCCCTGTTTCTGTCCATGGGAAGAATAGTGGTGACGAGGGTGCGGGATGGGGTCGTGTTGGTGTCGGGCAGCTGATAGCGGGTGGTGGAGGCAATGTCCATAAATCCAGGCAGGGTCATGGCATGGCGGGTTATAAGGTAGAGATCCCATGCAGAGGAATAGTGAAGCTCACGATCCAAACCGTGGGGATTTATAAAGTTTGTGTTTGCTGCACCTAGGTCGATTGCGCGTTGGGTCATCATCTCGCCGAATAGAGACGGAGTATTGTCCGTCATGTTGTATGCGACGACGTTTGCTGCTTCGTTTGCCGATTGAAGCATCATACAGTACAGAAGCTCACGGTAGGTGAGTGTCTCTCCGCGGACAATACCGGCAGTGCTGATGTTAAGTCCTGCGAACTCGTCAAACATAAACTGTGACGCTGTGGCGGTCTCTTCATCGAGATCCGCTATGTTTTCGAGGACGAGAATACTTGTCATAATCTTTGTGAGGGAAGCGGGGGGGAGACGCTCGTTCATGGTATGTTCGTATAATATGTCT
>CAYSTR010000103.1:0-8293 GCA_964433745.1 uncultured Oscillospiraceae bacterium
GTGCTTCTATTCTACACCACAACAGGGGTTTACACAAAATTTGGGATGCTCTCCAGGAGGAATTACCCTCCGTTTTTCTTGCTTCCTTTAGTTTGAGTGGATTTTATTTTCTCCTGTTCTGCTTTCCACTCTGCAAACTCCCGTTTTCCGTCCTCACTCTCGAAGAACTTTTGTATTTCCGGAAGTAAGCACCGGGCGAGTGCTTCAATCTCGTGTTCTGGAATACCTGTGCCATAGTCTTTCTTTCGCATCTGCCATTCCTTTCGCTTATTCAATTTTCAAGGTGCAATTTGTTGACAATGGTATGTATACTTGCTATACTGTAATACTAGTATATTTTAATTGCATTGACAATAGTTTACCGTTGCAAATGGTAAAGTGCAATAATAGTATGCAGAAAGGGAGAATTACATGGCTGATGTTAATGATAATTACCTTGCTCCATTCCCGCGGCGTTTCCGGCTTTTGATTGACGAAACACGGACAAGCCAACAAGAGATAGCCGACTTTGTGGGTGTGTCACGTCAAGCAGTGGCGCAATGGAAAGACGGCAAAACGATACCCGACATTTACAACTTCAAAAAGGTTGAGGAGTTCTTTAACGTACCGTATGAATATCTGCTTGGAGAAACAGACAGTAAGGTGCGGGCGAACATGACTGTTGCCGCCGAGTTGGGGTTATCGGATAATGCGGTGGAGCGATTACACTCTTGGGCAGCCGCCGCAAAAGAAAACAAGACTGACATACCTCGGAGTGAGGTAATATCGGACTTGCTTGCATGTGATGATTTCGAGAGATTTATAGATTGTGTGCGTAAGTTTATCAGTGAGTATTTAGGGCATCGGTTTTATGAGGACGAGCAGAGCGGTAATGAAGGCATTGAAATTGCTGATAGCCTTGTTGGCACTTCACCATATGAGATTGACCAGTACGCACGAACAATCGGCTACCGTGCCATCAACGCACAGGATTTCTCGGATTTGTTCCGTCATCAAGCGTTGGAAGCATTGGGGCAGTTGCTGTCGGTTATGCCAGAAGAGTATTGGGTGGCGTACCGGCTGGAAAATGATAGCAATGCAGAGTGACGAATTACATCAATTCAGTGTAGCGTTTTGGTATTAAAATCACGCAATTTATTCCCTGTAACGCACGAAAAATCCGGTGGGGATAACTACATACCTTCACCGGCTTTTAATGCTTTACTGTAGAATTTTGTCTGTAAAAACGACGAATCCGAACCCATTACCCACGGGTACAACCGTGCGTTTTGAGTTCGGATTACAAGCCGTTGGCGGAAAGAGGGGGATTCGAACCCCCGTCAGGGTATTAGCCTGAACACGATTTCCAATCGTGCGCCTTAGACCAACTCAGCCATCTTTCCAAAATTATAATGTTAAATTAATCATACCTTATCTGCCTATCTATTATACTATGTAATTTATTATTTGTCAATACCCATATTATCCGTTTTAATATAATTTGTCTGTGTTGTCAAATGATGTGAACCAATTGGGTAAAAAAAGATAAGAAGCAACCACAAGATATAGTATATGGGGGCTGGAAGTCTTTTCAGACGGAGCCCGAAGGGTTGAGGAGGAAAAGACTTCCAGCCCCAGTCGCGGTCAATCAGGCTGCTGATAGCCTTTCTTTTAGTAGCTGCAAGGGGTTTTTTCTTCCTAATGTACGCATAACCTTCCTATTACTCCACCACAGATGTTTACGCAGCTTTTTAATAAATTCTTCAAATTAGTAAACTTCTCCCAATCATAGAAAGGTCATTTCTGTGACTCCGTTCTACTTTTCCCTTATGCCACGGTGTAAGGGGAGGTATAAGCTTATGTGCAATTCCTGCCTTAGTTAAGGCTTTATCAAATGGGCAGGGGGTTTCATCGCTGATTTATTTGTATGTATCTTAAAGGAAATGCTTTTTGCAGGAGTTCCAAAAACTTAACAGAGTTTTCCGGGGTGTATTCTTCAAAGCCATATACAAACCTATATCGCGTACATTCATCTATCGCAGTCCATTGATACAGATGCTTTTCGTCCTGTTTTATCTCTCCTTTTAAGCAGCTGTATGGCACTTCTTTGACATCAAACTGCAACTTTGCTCCGTGAATTAGTAACTCCAGATATCGTCTGTCATGCTTCCGTGGCGGTTTCTTCTATTCAATTTTACCACCTAAATGTATCCTTCGAGCAGCATGTATCATCCTGCTTTAGCTTCGGGTGTATCCTTTTCTATTCGCTTATTCATAAACACCGTCCCACCCATATCGAAAGTTCTTGGTCTTAAATGCGTTTCTGATCATCTCTTCCTCATCGTTGATTTGGGTGGCTCTTTGGACGATGGGGGCGTTCCTTGAATGACTGTAATGTTCCGTCATATCGTTTACACCATCGTTTTACGCTTGACAAGCTTACCCCATACTTTTGACTGGCATAGCTTTTACCTTTTTATTAGCTACCTTTACCACCGCTTGACGCGCCTTTGCTTTTTGTGTTATCATATTTATGAGAAGCTCTCCTTTATGGCTAATGGTTTGTGGTGAACTCATTATACCATATCTAGGCTTGAGCTTCTCTTTTATTGGGTCATATCATTTTATCACATACACATATTATCCGTTTTAATATAATTTGTAGAACCTTTAGGTATATCTTTTAACATAGTATCTCAAAGAATTTTATGTTCAATTTACCGATGGAGTGCCTTATAAGCTGAAAGCACCTTTTGATTTTTCATTTCTTAGAAAGTATGGAAAGGTGTTCAAGGTTTTTGACGAACAGGGTTCGGGAAATATTTGTTTTGGCGATAAAAATGAAAATGGGGAGAAATACTTTATTAAATTTGCAGGAGCTCGCACAGAACAATACATTAGCACTGTTGAAGGAGCAATTGAACGTCTTAAAATGGCTGTATTGGCATATAAAGAGCTAGCTCACCCTACGCTCATCCGTTTAATTGAATCCTAAGAAATAGGTGGAGGGTTTGCGGTGGTTTTGAATGGGTCGATGCATGGTGTATGCACGAAATGTATCCTGATGACCACAGCCATTTTAATCAATTACTGCCTAACACCCGTTTGCAAATCTTTGAAGAAATACTAGCATTTCATGTCTACGCTGCTATAAAAGGATATAATGCGTTTGATTTTTACGATGCAAGCATTATGTGGGATAGCATACATAATAAAGCTGTTCTTTGTGATATTGATTTCTATTCAAAAGGCTGGTATGAAGGTGTAACAGGGCCTTGGAATGATTCAAGATGGGCTTCTCCTGAAGAACGTACAGATGGTGCAAATAGTATTCGTTTAACCAATTCCGATACACTAAAAGCATATCAAGGCCGCCTTGCGTAAAATGTCCGCAAGCTCCCCTCTTATAATTCCGGCCGCAATCAAAAGTACGCCCAGCGCAAACAGGACTATCGTGATTCGGTTGCTCCTTTTCATAATCAATTCCCTCCGATACTATTTTATACTATACTGCAAATTTTTCAACAGTAAATGGTGATTTTTCTGAAAAAGGCATTAAACGAATGGTGAATTGACAATAATTATTGCAATTTGGCGAAAATAATGTTATAATCAGATAAAGAGACGATTTATAGAATTGACATCATAGGGTGGGGACAACATTGTTATTTCCGGCTCACATTCGTATTGATGAAGAGGGGCAGAGCCATGTTCAATCGGTAGAGGAGCATGTGCGTAACTGTGCGCAGTACGCCGCTATGTCGGCTCCTTCGGGAATGAGCAGTACCGCATACCTGTGCGGTCTTCTGCACGACATGGGCAAGCTCACACACGTTTTCAGCGAGTACTTAAAAGAAGCGGTACAGGGGTCTGCTCGGAAGGGCAGCGTCAACCATACCTTTGCGGGTGTTCGTTTTGTTCACGAGAGATGGGGATCTGCGGGTCAGTCCTTTAGGAGCCAGACATGCGAGCTTATCGCCTATGTGGTGGGTGCTCATCACGGGCAGTTCGATTGTATCGCCCCGGACGGCTCCGACGGCTTTGCGCACCGGCTGATCACCGATCTTGCGGAGTATCGGGAGACAAAGGAGCGTTTTCTGCCCGGAATAGCGTCGGCGGAGGAGCTCGACCGGCTGTTTGAGGAAGCGGTTAATGAGGTTTCCTCCGCTTCGGAACGTTTACGTCCATATGCGGACAGTACCCGTGAGCTGTTATTCTATTTTGCCATGCTGACCCGCCAGATACTGTCCGCGGTGATCGAAGGGGATCGCCGTGATACAGCCGAATTTATGAATGGGCTTAGCTTCTCTGCCGACCAAGATAATCCTGTGCATTTTTGGCGGGACAGGCTGTCTTATCTGGAGACGCGCTTGTCCGCTCTCCCTGTGCGCTCGGAAATAGACCTAGCCAGAAGAAGCATTTCGGAACAATGCCGTACCTGCGCAGACAGTGGGGACGGTATTGTTCGTCTTTCTGTACCTACCGGAGGCGGAAAAACACTCGCGTCCCTCCGCTTTGCGCTGGCTGCCGCCGGGCTCGGAAGGAAACGCATCTTCTTTGTGATACCGCTATTGAGTGTGTTAGAGCAAAACGCAGCGGTCATCCGTGATTATATTGCTGACGATAACATGGTTTTAGAGCATCACTCCAATGTCGTGCGGGAGGAAACAAGCCTCACGGAGCTGCATAAAAATGAGCTGCTGACCGAGAGCTGGCGCGCGCCGATTGTAATAACAACGCTTGTGCAGCTTTTGGACACGCTGTTTTCGGGCAGGAACTCATGTGTGCGTCGTATGTCCGCATTGAATGAGAGTATTATCGTCATAGACGAGGTGCAGACAGTGCCGCGCAACATGTTATCGGTCTTTAATCTCGCGGTCAACTTCATTGCCCGAATGTGCGGTGCGACGGTGGTGCTTTGCTCGGCGACACAGCCCTGTCTCGAAAAGACCGAGCACCGGCTGCGGTATGCTGATAGCCCCGAGCTTGTGCCGTATGATGCCGCAATATGGAATGTATTTCGCCGTACGCAGATCTATGATCTGCGTACGGATGGGGGCTACGAAAACGAAGAGCTCGCCCGGTTGGTCATCGAAAATGCGGATAGGGAGGGTAGTCTGCTGCTCATCTGCAATACAAAATCGGAGGCGAGGGAGCTATACAAAGCGGTAAAGGCTGGATGGGACGGTAGTATTTATCATCTGTCCACAGCCATGTGTATGGAGCACCGTATCAAAACGCTGGGAGAGATTATCACAGCGCTTCATAACAAGGAGCGGGTCATCTGTGTTTCGACGCAGCTTGTCGAGGCCGGTGTAGATATATCCTTCGGCTGCGTTATCCGTATTCTAGCCGGTATGGACAACACCGTGCAGTCAGCAGGGCGCTGTAACCGCAGCGGGGAGTATGGGAGACTGTGCCCGGTTTATATTGTAAATCTGAAGGGCGAAAGGCTAGAGCATCTAACCGAGATAAAACAGTCGCAGCAAGCCAGTGAGTCGCTTTTGGTGCGGTTTTCGCGTGACAAAGAGGCGTTTATGAACGATCTGACAAGCGAGCCGGCGATAGCGGCATACTACCGCGACCTATACGCGGAGATGAAAAAGGGTAGTCAGGATTACCCTATCTCCGCAAGGGACTATAATACCACCCTGTTTGAACTGCTCTCAATAAACACCACATCCCGAAACCACTGTCTGTCAAAGGTGAGCTATATCATTGGACAGGCATTCAAAACGGCGGGGGAGCAGTTCCATGTTTTCGAGAATAATACCACCGATGTGTTGGTTCCGTACGGAAGCGGAGCGGACATAATCATAGAACTAGGCTCGGAAAGGGCATTGAGGGATTTTACCTATCGGAAGGAGTTGATCGCAAAAGCGGCTCGTTTCACGGTCTCATTATATGAGTATGAGATGATAAAGCTGCGTGAGGCAGGAGGGGTTTACTCCCTGTGTGACCAGACGGTATTGGCGCTTCATGAATACTATTATCAAGCGGATGTAGGGTTTATATTTAGCGAGGATATAAATACTTTTTTGGGGGTATAACGTTATGGCTCACAGAAATACTGTAGAGTTTGAGGTGACCGGCAGCTATGCGCTGTTCTCCGATCCGATTATGCGTATAGGGGGGGAGAAATGTACGTTTCAGGTGCCGACCTATGAAGCACTCAAGGGGATTATTGCATCTGTATATTGGAAACCCACTATCATATGGTACATAGACACAGTGCGTGTCATGAATCCCATTCAAACAGAGGTAAAGGGTATCCGTCCGATCAAGTTTACAGGGGGGAATGACCTCTCCTATTACACCTATCTGAAAAACTGCCGCTATCAGGTACGCGCGCATTTTGAATGGAATGAGAATCGTCCAGAGCTGTCGGCCGATCGAGACGAGCACAAGCACCACAACATTGCCAAGCGCATGGTAGAGCGCGGAGGCAGGCGGGACATATTCTTGGGTACGAGGGAATGTCAGGGTTACGTTACGCCGTGTGCGTTCGGTGAGGATAAGGGGCACTATGATGATATCCCGGAACTTTCCTTCGGTCTTTTGTACCATGGCATAACCTACGCGGACGAGGCATATTCCGACGAGACAAGGGATAAGATGACCGTCCGCTTCTGGTATCCCGTCATGCGCAGGGGCTTGATTGAGTTTCTGCGCCCCGAGGACTGCCCGGTGGCTCGCACCGTACAGGATATGGAGATCAAGCCCTTCGGTGGAATGATGGGCAACTTCCAAGGCATAGAATTATGTGAAAGTGAGGTGTTATAGGTGGGACTGCTGCAGGCTGCATACAGAACATTTGAGAGCCAATCCCAGCGCGTGGGCGTGGCGGAGGAGGGTAAAGAGCCACTGACCCCGATATCTCATATGATACAGAACGCGCAGATAGAGATTACGATATCGGATGATGGTGCGTTTCAAAGCGCATGTACCGTGCCTAAGGATGATAATAAGACCATAATTCCGGTAACGATTGAATCGATGGGTCGGACAGCCCCATGCCCTCATCCGCTATGTGACCAGCTTTGCTATCTTACACCTTATGATAATGACAAATATACAAGCTATTGTGATAAGCTTGAACAGTGGGCAAGATCAGAATTTACACATCCCAAGGTGCGTGCGGTGCAAAGATATGTAAGCGGACAAACAATTATACAGGATCTGATCGCTTCACAAATAATATCATCGGATAAGAATCAGAGTACATATGATAAATTATTAGTACGATGGAGGGTCATTCCCGCTCCAGAAGGGGTGTCCTCGGCCAGCTGGCAGGATACGACACTGTTTGATTGCTATATTCAGTATTATGCAGGGCAACATGCAGCCAAAATACAGGATGTATGTATGCTTTCAGGGCAATCCGATGTCACATGTGAGCTGCACCCAAAGGGTGTTGTAGCAATCCACGGAAGCGCAAAGCTGATATCCTCAAAGGACAGTGCGGGATTTGTATATCATGGGCGTTTTACTGAAGCAAAACAAGCATTAAACATAGGTTATACCGCCTCGCAAAAGGCGCACAACGCACTGCGTTGGATCATCGCCAATAATGGCTTTATGATTGGCAGCCGCACATTCCTCTGCTTCAATCCGGAGGGCAGCCCTGTGCCAGACTTCGCGTTTATGGGCATGTCCAGTGATGAGCCATTGAATTTTACCGACTATAAGCAGGAGCTGCTGTCCACATTGGGCGGTTACCGGCAAAAACTAAAGCCCCAAGACGATGTAGTAGTCGCTACACTGGATGCCGCCACCACCGGGCGGTTGTCCGTCACCTACTATAACGAGCTCAAGGGCTCGGATTTTCTCGATAGGATAGAGGACTGGTATATCGGCTGCTGTTGGGAATCCCGCTTTAACGGTACGCAGTCGCCGTCACTCAAGCGGATAGTCACCTGTGCCTTCGGCACGGAACGCGGCTCATTTATCGAAGCGGACGATAAGGTGCTGCGGGAGCATGTACAGCAGATGCTCCATTGCCTGGTGGACAAGCAGCCCGTCCCTCAGGATATCGTGTACGCACTGGCAGCGAGGGCGAGCACCCCGCTGGCTTATTCACCCTATAACAGAGAAACCCTTTTGACAACAACCTGCGCGCTTGTGCGAAAGTACCGCAACGACCGCGCAAAGAAGGAGGAATGGACAATGGCTTTGGACACAACAAACCCAGACCGCAGCTATCTGTTCGGCAGACTGCTGGCCGTCGCCGAACATGCGGAGCGCAGCACCTACGACCGTGACGAGGGCAGAGAGCCAGGCGCCGTACGTATGCAGGCGGTATTCTCACAGCGTC
>CAYSTR010000104.1:0-8195 GCA_964433745.1 uncultured Oscillospiraceae bacterium
GACCCCGACTGTGAGCACGAGGTGGTGTTTACCGGCGACAGTGCGGACTATTCCGCTAAAAAGGGCAGTCTGGAGCTGGGACAGCGTGTACGTCTCCACGGCGCTACCTCTGTGGAGGAGCGGGAGATTGTCGTGAAGAATAACGGCAAGAAGCGCACGGTATCGGTGCTTTTCTACCTTGAACCGTCCCTGGCTACTGGGGGAACCGAGACCTCCCACCCCATGTTCTCAAACCTATTTCTGGCGGCAGAGCATGACAAAAAAAGCGGTGTAATCACAGTCGAGCGGCGTGTGCGCAAGGGCGAAAAGGAGCTGTGCATGGCTGTAACCGTCCTGGATGAGCTGCCCTTTGAGTTTGAGCTTATTAAGTCAAACATCCTCACCTCCCCCTATGGTACAATGTCTCTGGGGGATGCGTTTGAGCGGAAGTTTTCCGGACAGTCGGGGGCGGTGGATGTGGCTATCGCCATACGCGTAAGGCTCAATCTCTCCGCGGGGGAGGAAAAGAGCTTTACCGTGGGGCTTCATGTCTCCGAGAGCCGCGATATCTCGTCCATGGCGCTTGTGACGAGAAAGCACGCCTCTGCTCCTAAGTCCCACGAATACGCCCTGTCCCAGTTTGTGGGGGATGATCTCACCTCCCGCGTGGCGTGCTCCCTGCTGCCGTTTTTACTGTTTGGCAAGAACCATGCCGACGAGAACATCAGCGATGCCGTCGCAAACTGCACCATGCAGCTGACCGAGCTGTGGCGGTTCTCCATATCGGGTGACCGTCCTATCGTGAGTGTCATGGTGGAGCGGGATGAGCAGCTCCCCAACGTGGATGTATACCTCTCCGCCTATATGAAGCTCAAGCGGGCAGGGGTGATATTCGACCTTGTTATACTCTACTACGATAACGGCGAGTACTCCGGCTCGGTCAAGGATTTACTGAGGTCAGCGGCTCAGAAGCATGGGGTGTATAACCTCTTTGAGCACCAAAACGGCGTGTACGCCATCGACCTAAGGTCCGCTCCCGCCGGTACGCTCACTTTAATAAAAGCCTCCAGTGTCTACTATAGCTCGGACAAGCTCACAAACCCCGCCGCACATTCGGCGGCTCTATATAAGCCCATAACCATCGGACGTGCCAACCGTCCTGTGCTGTCGGACGAGCTCAAAAGCGAAGCCGGGCAGTACCGCAGTATGGGGGGCTTCTTTGCCCTCGACCGCTTCTATGTCACCGAGCACACCAGGCTGCCATATCAGGCGATACTCTGCAATAACACGTTCGGTACACTGGTCACAAACAAGGCACTGGGCTTTTCCTATTCGGTCAACTCCCGGGAGAACAAGCTCACTCCGTGGTACAATGATTTTATGGCGGACAACAAGGGAGAGCGGCTCATCCTATTTATAAACGGAGCGGCGTATGACCTCATTAACGGCTCTCTGGCGTCATTTTCTCCGTCCGATGCGGTGTATGAGAGCGCACAGGAGTATCTCTCCTGCCGTGTGACCGTATCAGTCCCGCAGACAGGCAACAAAAAGCAGATTCTAGTCACCCTCACCAACGAGGACAAGGCGCAGATAAACGCATCTGTCGCCTACTACACCGAGCCTGTCATGGGCGTGGCGCGTCAGACCAGTACAAACCTCGTGTACGAGCGCACCCCCGCCGGAATGCTTGTCCACAACCCATACAATGCCGGTGTCAAGGGGTATATGCTCGTGTCGGGAGACAGAGAGGGGACACGCTTTGTCACAAGCCGCGAACGCTTCTTTTCGGGCGACCTGAAAGGGGAGGCGGGCAGTGCGGTGGACTGTGCCGCCGCCGTCAGCGATATATCCCTTGCTCCCGAACAGTCGGTGACCCTTAGCTTCTCCCTCACGTTCGGTGCGGCTAAAAAGTCGGCAGGGGCGATAAACCGCATTGTGCCGAAAAAGCTCGACTACTTCGCCCACTCAATTAAGATGGACACATCCGACAAGGCACTGGATTTCCTTGTAAACACATGGCTGCCGTGGCAGGCTCTGGGCGGGCGCGTCATGGGACGGTGCGGCTTCGGACAGTGCGGCGGCGCATACGGCTTCCGCGATCAGCTGCAGGATGTGGGCAATCTTCTCTATCTGAACCCCATTCTAGCCAAGCGGCAGATATTCCGTTGTTCGGCGTCCCAGTTCATTGAGGGGGATGTTCTGCACTGGTGGCACAACCTCCCGCGCAGCTCGGGCGGCAAAAAGGGCGTGCGCACCCGCTACTCGGATGATCTGCTCTGGCTTCCGTTCGTGACGGCAAACTATATTAATGTGACAGGAGATTACACGGTACTCGAACCGTCTATTGCATATCTAAACGGTGTGCCGCTTCGTCCGGGTGAGCACGAACGCTATGCGGAGGTGTCTCCGTCCGCTGTAAAAGAGCCTGTCTACAACCATTGCCTCCGCACTATCGAGCGGTCGTTGGGGCTTGGGGTACACGGTCTTGCACTCATGGGCTGCGGCGACTGGAACGACGGATACAATCTTGTCGGCGCGGACGGACGCGGGGAGAGCGTGTGGCTGTCTATGTTCCTAGTCATGGTGCTGGAGCTGTTCGCCCCTGTGTGTGAGCACAGAGGGGACAACGACACCGCCGCCCGCTTCCGGGCACATGCCGCGCTGTTGAGAGAAAATCTCGACAAGAACGCCTTTGACAAGCAGTGGTATCTGCGCGCCTACTATGATAACGGTCTCCCCATGGGGGCACAGGGCAATGACGAATGTTATCTCGATTCCCTCCCCCAGAGCTTCAGCGTATTGTGCGGTATGCCGGACGGCGAGCGTGTGCGCTCATCTGTAAACTCGGTCATGCGGGAGCTGGTGGACAGGCAAAATCGGCTGATCCGGCTGTTTACCCCCGCGTTTGCCTCATCCGAGCAGAACCCCGGCTATGTCAAGGCATATCCGGCTGGTTTACGCGAAAACGGCGGTCAGTACACCCACGGTGCGGTGTGGTTTATAAAGGCCATGTTCAAGCTGGGACGCATAGACGAAGCGTATGAGCTTCTGCACATGCTAAACCCCGCCACCCGCATAGAAAGCCGCGAACTGGCGGAGCGATACCTCCTAGAGCCGTACCACATCGCCGCCGACATCTACACCAACCGCGCAGCAACAGGGCGCGGCGGCTGGAGCTTGTACACCGGAGCGGCGGGCTGGTATCTCTCGACTGTATATGAGGAACTTCTGGGGATTAGTCTCACCGGCGACCGTCTCACTATAGCACCGCGGCTGCCCACGTCCATGTCGGGCTACAGCGTAAGACTTTATATAAAGGGCACACCCGTGTCCGTCACCGTCACAAGGCGGGATAAGGACACGACAGAGGCTCGTCCGCACACGGTTATGTTAGGCGGCGAGGAGCGAGAGATCGAGATATTGGTCTAGCTGTAGGCCTTGTCTAAACGGTCGAGTGTAACCTCTTTTCCAATCGTCATAAAAATTTTAAAAAATCCCCTAGCAATGTTTGGCATATTATGGTATAATACTTTCAGTTTGTTTCAAGGAGTAAAAAATGGAGACGTCAATGGTGAGGACAAGCCTAGGAAACGGAATACACTTCGGGTTTCTGCGCGACACAAAGTTTACGACCAACCGCATTACAATAAATCTCCTCATGCCGCTTTCCCCCGAGACAGCGGCGGAGTATGCCCTGCTGCCGCTTCTTTTACGCAAGCGGAGCGCCGACTACACAAGCTTTACAGGTCTGAACCGGGAGCTTTCCCGCCTGTATGGAGCAAAGCTATCCGCCTATACCTCCCGATTCGGAGACTCACAGTCGGTGACCTTGGGGATTACGAGCATAGACGACCGCTTCTCCCTCACAAGGGACGAGGATGTAGCCATGAGCTGTGCTAGGCTTTTGTGCTCCTTGATGTTTAACCCGCTTATCGTAAACGGCGGCTTTTTGGAGGAGGACATTCGTCTGGAAAAAGCGTTTCTTATCGACACGATAGAGTCCGAGATAAACGATAAGAGAAGCTATGCCCGCCGCCGCTGTGAGCAGAACATGTTTAAGGGCGAGGCGTTCGGTACAGACCGCCACGGCACAGTCGAGACCGTCACCGCCATTACGCCCCAATCGGCATATTCAGCCTATCTTCGCCTTTTACAGGGCGCAGCTGTGGAGATATTCCATATGGGCTGTTCCGGGGACGGCGATGATGTAAGGTCTGTATTCACGGACACATTTAAAGAGATAAAACGCGATAATATATATAAGCCTAAGACACTTATTAAGAGCACTGTCGAGAGCGTCAAGGAGATTACCGAGAGCATAGAGGTCAATCAGGGCAAGCTTGTCATGGGATACCGCGCACCCGGCGATCCGGCTGTCATGCGCGTATTCTCCACCATATTCGGCGGAGGTCCTTATTCGCGGCTGTTTTTGAATGTCCGCGAGAAGATGAGCTTGTGCTACTACTGCGGCTCGCGTTATGACCGTCATAAGGGGGTCATGTTTGTTGAGAGCGGAATAGAGGAGAAGAACAAGGACAAGGCTCTCGACGAGATATCCCGCCAGCTAAAGGTTATAGCCGACGGCGGCTTTACGGACGAGGAGCTTCACGCGGCAAAGCTGTCGGTGTGTGACGAGTTCCGCACCGCCCTCGATTCCCAGGGAGCAATGGAGCTGTATCATTTCGGACAGACCATTTCCCACACAGGCGGCAGTATAAAAGGGGAGATAGATAGCACAAACGCCGTCACCCGTAAGGATGTGGAAAATGCGGCGAAATCTGCTCTTCTTGATACCGTATACTTCTTAAAGAATAAAAGCTAGGGTGTGAAACCATTGAATAATACCTTTGAAAGCAAAAGACTAGGAAGCCGCTATGAGGTCATACGCCACAAGAGCGGACTTCGTATTGCCCTGTGTCACATGCCGGAATTTTCCAGTGCCTATGCGGGCATTACCGCCGACTTCGGGTCGATGGACAACGAGTTTCGCCTGTCGGGGGATGGGGAGTTTACCCGCATCCCAGACGGCACTGCGCACTTTCTGGAGCACAAGCTGTTCGAGTGTGAGGACGGAGACGCTTTTGCCCGGTACGCCAAGACCGGTGCTAACGCCAACGCCTTTACCTCGTTTGACAAGACCACCTATCTGTTCTCCTGTACCGACAACTTCGCCGAATCTCTGGAGATTCTTCTGGACTTTGTATCCCGCCCCTACTTCACAAAGGAGTCGGTGGCAAAGGAGCAGGGGATTATCGGGCAGGAGATTGACATGTATCTGGACGACGCACATTTCCGCGTCTATTTCAATCTCATGGCGGCGCTGTACGAGAGCTGTACCCTAAAGCTCGATATTGCCGGTTCAAAGGAATCGATTGCCGAGATTACCCCGGAGGTACTGCACAGATGTTACGAGACGTTCTACAGTCCCTCAAACATGGTGCTTAGTGTTGCCGGACGTTATGACCGTGAGGCGGTGCTCTCCCTTGTGGACAGATATATTAAGGAAAAACCGCTAATCGAGATAGAAAAGCCTGTATACAAAGAGCCTGACAGGGCAGTAACCTCCTACACCGAGCAGAAGCTGACCGTTGCGACACCGCTTTACTATATCGGCTACAAGGAGCAGTACACCGACCCCGAGCTTTTAGCGACAGAGCAGGTGGTGTGTGAGATAATCACCGAGGCCTTGTTCGGGGAGGCAAGCGAGACCTACGGCAGACTGTACGAACAGGGCATTATAAACGCCACGTTCGGTGCGGAGTTTATGGCAGAGCGGGGTTACCCGGCGTTTCTGTTTGAGGGCGAGTCCAAGGACCCCCAAAGGGTGCGGGATGCGCTGACCGGGGAGATAACCGCACACAAGCAGCGCGGCATTAAAGAGGATGATTTCGAGACGGCGAAGCGTGCCATCTACGGTCGATATCTGAGGATGATAAACAATGTAGAGGCCATGGGCTCGCTCATGTGCTACGCATCACTTCTGGATGTAAACCTTTACGATATCATCGAGGCCGCCGCCGCATGTACTATAGAACAGGCAAACGCACGTCTACAGAAGGCATTTATGCCCGAATGCGCCGCTATGTCGGTGGTTTATACGGGATAATACCATAAATAAAGGAGTAATGTCTATGAGTGAGGTTTTGTCGTTTCCCGGACTGGGGCTCCAGTTTAACGTACACCGCGTTGCCTTTACGATAGGCAACATAGAAATCAGCTGGTACGGTCTTTTAATCTCGCTGGGATTTCTGGTGGGGCTTATGTATGTACTGCGCCGCGCCAAGGGCTACGGTCTTTATACCGACAGGGTCATTGATGTAATTATAGGCGGGCTTATAGGCGGCATAATAGGGGCGAGAGCCTATTTTGTCGCCTTTAAATGGGAGCTCTATAAGGACAATCCCATAAGTGTATTCAAGACATGGGAGGGCGGTATCGCCATATACGGCGGACTTATCGGCGCTGTGCTCGTGGGTGCTTTAGTGGCGCGCTGGCGGCAGGTCAAGCTCACCCCCATGCTGGATCTTGCCGCCGGGGGCTTGATTATCGGTCAAGCCATCGGTCGCTGGGGCAACTTTACGAACATAGAGGCGTTCGGCTCGAACACGACCCTCCCCTGGGGCATGACCTCCCCGTCCATACAGTACTATCTCACGCAAAACCTTGCTGATCTCTCTAAGTACGGTGTCAGTGTAGACCCGAACATACCTGTCCACCCCACATTCCTATATGAATCGCTGTGGTGTCTTGTCGGGTTTCTGCTCATTCGATTTTTTGCCCATAAGCGCAAATATGACGGTGAGGTATTCCTTTTCTACGCCACATACTACAGTCTGGGTCGCTTTTTCATTGAGGGACTGCGCACCGACAGCCTAATGCTAGGCAACCTGCGTGTCTCCCAGTTACTGGCAATTCTCCTTGTTCTTGTGGGGATTGCGCTCTTGTTATATTTTAGAAGTGCCATAAAGCGCGGCACACGGCCATCTCTGTCGATACTTTATGCCGATACAGAGGACTCAAGGCTGCGTCTTAGCAATAACGGCGTTCTCCCTAAGGACACATCCGAAGAAACTCCACCCGCAGGTGATACACCCGCAGGTGATACCTCCGAAGATGATACAGAGGAAACAGCTTCAGATGAAGCCCCCGAAACAGAGGATAATGAAACAGATGAGCCAAAAGAGAGCTCTGCGGATACATCCCCGGAGACCACATCGGAAGAGACAATAAAGGACGATTTGCCGGATGACAATAAAGAGAGCTCCGGCGGGAACCAAGAATAAAGCTGATAAAAGGGATGAAAAAAATGATTTTAATTAACGGTAAAGAGATATCCGCAGAACTTCGTCAGAAGCTGAAAACAGAGGTGGCGGCTTTAGAGGACAAGGGCGTAACCCCGGGACTTGCGGTCATCATGGTGGGCGAGAACGAAGCGTCAAAGGTATATGTGAGAAACAAGCAGGCTGACTGCACCGAGGTGGGGATATACTCCTCTCTCTATCATCTGCCGCAGGAGACCACGACAGACGAGCTAATCGCACTCATCGAGACACTAAACGGCGATTTTGCCATAGACGGTATACTGGTACAGCTCCCTGTCCCGGCGCACATAGACGAGAAGAGGGCGCTGTCCTCCATTAGTCCCGACAAGGACGTAGACGGCTTCCACCCGCAAAACATAGGCGCACTGACACTGGGTGCACCATCACTGCTGCCCTGTACCCCCTATGGTGTCATAAAGCTGCTTGAGGCTATGGAGATACCCATCGAGGGTAAGGAGTGCGTCATTATCGGACGTTCTAATATTGTCGGTAAGCCTATGGCGCTTCTAATGCTGCAAAAGAACGCCACTGTGACGGTCTGCCACTCCAAGACCAAGAACATAAAAAAGGTGGTCAAGCGTGCGGACATTGTTATAGCCGCTATCGGTCAGCCTAAATTCGTCACCGAGGACATGATAAAGGACGGCGCGGTGGTCATTGATGTGGGTATCAACAAGCAGGACAACGGCAAGCTGTGCGGAGACGTAGACTTTGACGCTGTAGCCGAAAAGACAAGCTATATCACCCCCGTACCGGGCGGGGTAGGGCCTATGACAAGGGCAATGCTGCTTAAAAATACCGTCGCCGCCGCAGTGCTTCACAGTAAGCTGTAAGCGGAAATTTTGACGATAATATGGACGCGGCGGAGCGCATGTGCGGGCGGCCGCGGTTGTT
>CAYSTR010000105.1:0-8107 GCA_964433745.1 uncultured Oscillospiraceae bacterium
CAGGGATAGAGGGGGTAGAACCCATTCGTCTGTCCGATGTTGCGGAGGTATTTGCCACCGATAACAGCAGCACACAGTATACCCGCGTAAACGGAAATCCTGCTGTAATGATTACACTGCAAAAGCAATCCGAGTTTTCTACCGCCGATGTGACGAGAGATATACGCTCCCGTATGGACGAGCTGGCGGCGAAGTATGACGGTCTTGACTTTGCCGTTATGATGGATCAAGGCGAATATATTGACATTGTTGTTAATTCGGTGCTTAATAATCTTCTTATAGGTGGTTTTTTAGCAATACTCATTCTTCTTATCTTCCTTAAAGATCTGCGTCCGACACTGGTTGTTGGTATATCCATCCCGGTAAGTCTCATGCTTGCATTTACAGCGATGTATTTTACTGGTGTATCGCTCAATATAATATCCATGTCCGGACTGGCTTTGGGTGTCGGAATGTTGGTGGATAACTCGATTGTTGTAATCGAGAATATCTACCGGCTGCGCGTCAAGGGTGTACCTGTCAAACGAGCCGCTGTAGACGGTGCAAAGCAGGTGGCAGGAGCTATTGCCGCTTCAACCCTTACGACTATTGCCGTGTTTGTACCGGTTGTGTTTATTCAAGGTATAACCAGGCAGCTGTTTGCCGATTTGGCACTTACCATTGCGTACTCACTGCTTGCAAGTCTTCTTGTTGCGTTGACTGTTGTTCCGGCTGCTTCTAGTGCTGTGCTTCGCAGGGTGGGGCAGAAGGAATCAAAGGTATTTAATCGTTTACGCGATGGATATGGTCGGTTATTAAGTAGAGCACTGCGTGTTAAGTGGTTGGTTTTGCTTGTTGCTGTTGTCGCTCTAGGGCTTTCTATATATGGTGTATTTCAAAAGGGAACACAGTTTATCCCCTCCATGAATGCAAGACAGTTATCGGTGAGCGGTACTATGCCCGCGGGTGCTACCTTTGAGGATACTGTGGCGGCCGCCGAAAAGCTGGGTGAGAAAATTGGAAATATTGAGGATGTAGAAAAGGTCGGTATAACGGTCGGCGGGGGAAATATGCTATTCCAGATGGCAGGGGCTATGAGGGGCGGCAGCTCCGGCAGCATGAGCTTTAGCATGTATGTACTGTTCGGCGATAAGCGTACCCAGTCAAACGATCAGATATCGCAGAAGATTCGTGAAGCAGGGGAGGGACTGGATTGTGAGGTGTCTGTTTCCGGTGCATCCTCGGGTGATATAAGCATGATGACAGGTGATGCCATCTCTATTGATATAAAAGGGCGGGAACTTGATGATATACGCGATACAGCCCGTGAGGTAGCGGAGATTGTCCGTTCGGTAGAGGGCAGCATGAATGTCTCGGACGGAACACAGGATGCTACTCCAGAGCTTCGTATTCGTGTGGATAAGGACAAAGCGGCAGCACAGAATCTGACGGTGGCGCAGGTATTCATGGCGGTAAATAAGTCTCTGACCGATCCTAAGAGTACTGTCTCAATGGTGCTTTCTGGTGTGAACTATGAGCTTGTTGTAAAGGATGGGGACTGGGAAAAGCCATCGCGTTCGGAGCTTTCCGATTTAATGCTTACCGGGAACAGGGGTGAGACCGTAAAGCTTTCTGATATTGCCGAGATATATGAGGATACAGGCTTTTCAACAATTAACCGTAAGCAGAGCAACCGATATCTGACGGTCAGCGGTGAGATAGAGGAATCCTACAATGTGGGTCTTGTAAATGCGGAAATTGAGCGGAGACTAAACGAATATACCCCTAAAGAGGGATGTACCGTTTCGCTAGGCGGCGAATCCGAGACTATTGCACTGGCGTTTAACGATCTATATCTCATGCTCTTATTGGCTGTGGTGTTTATATATCTGATAATGGTTGCACAGTTCCAGTCGCTTTTGTCGCCGTTCATAGTCATGTTCACAATACCGTTGGCATTTACCGGAGGATTTATCGCACTAATGATTGCGAACATGCCGCTGTCGGTTGTCGGTATGATAGGTCTTATCCTCTTAACCGGTGTTGTTGTTAATAATGGTATTGTGTTTATCGACTGTGTAAATCAGCTGCGAAAAAGCGGGTTGCGTAAGCAGGAGGCGCTTGTGGAGGCGGGACGTATACGTATTCGTCCTATACTCATGACCGCTTTGACCACGATATTTGCTATGAGTACGCTGATGTTTGGTTTTGGAAGCGGAACAGAGATGGTTCAACCTATGGCTGTTGCCACTGTGGGCGGTCTTTTATATGCCACACTCATGACATTGTTTGTAGTTCCCAGCATGTACGACCTGCTCCATAGGGAGCGCGATATGACAAAGGATGAGGATCTCGAGCACGATGAAGACGGCGAATAGACTATAAAAAGACGCTGTAGCAAAAACAGGGTAATCGTCTCAGAATTGAGAACGATTACCCTGTTTTAATAAGATAAAAACTAGCCCTTACCGCCTGAACCTATCTTTCTTTGCATCCATTCCAGGTTAGAGCAGAACTTCATAGCGTTGTCGGCATCAATTCTTCCGCTACAATATAGATTATAGATACTTGTGTCCATGGTACACATACCCTCATTACCGCCTGCAAATATGGCACTGTCTATCTGGTGTATCTTGGACTCACGAATAAGATTTCTTATTGCCAGATTTACCTTCATAATCTCAAAAGCGGCGACAAGCTTACCGCTCTTGTCGGGGATAAGCTGTTGTGATACTACAGCCTGAAGCACCATTGAGAGCTGGATACGAACCTGATTTTGTTGGCTTTCCGGGAAAACATCTATTATTCTGTCGATAGTGTTGGCAGCGCCTGTTGTGTGTAGGGTGGAGAATAGAAGCTGACCGGTCTCGGCTGCTGTCATGGCAACGGAAATGGTTTCATGGTCGCGCATCTCTCCTAGTTGTATGACATTGGGGGATTGACGCAGTGCGGCTCTTAGAGAGGTGAGATAGCTGTCTGTATCAGAGCCTATCTCCCGCTGCGTTACTATGCTCTTTTTATGAGTGTGAACAAACTCAATGGGATCCTCCATCGTGATGATGTGTTTAGACTGCTCACAGTTAATTTTATTTATAAGACAGGCAAGTGTAGTGGATTTTCCGCTTCCGGCAGAACCGGTGACCAGTACAAGCCCTTTTTGATAATCGGTGAATCCCATGACGGTTTCGGGGATACCAAGCATTTTATAATCGGGCAGGGAAAAATGAATTATACGTATTACCGCCGCATAGCTTCCGCGCTGACGCATAACGTTTACACGCATACGTCCCAGAGAGGACACGGAAAAGAGAAAGTCGTCGTCACCGCAGTCCAACAGTTTATCCTTTCTTCGGTTATTGGCTTGTACATAAATCTCATCTATGAGTGACATTACCGAAGCGGGTGTGAGTTTTTCTTCCCCCATTCGTGTTATTACACCGTCTATCTTGTAGATGGGCGGTGAATTGGCTATAAGAAATATGTCGGAGGTCATAAGACTCACCGCTTGCTCTAATATACTTTCTAAAGGCTGCACTGTAATCCTCCCGCCTCATGGATAATCCATATGTCTTTATTTAACGCAGATAAAACGCTTCTACAGCATAGTGACCGTCATCTAGCGACAGCAGAACATGTATATTCCGGTTTTCTCCTGCACTTTTTACTATTGTCAGCTGATTATTATCGTTTAATGTAAGGTTTAAAGTACCCGCTATCTCTTTAATAGTACTGCCCGCTTTAGCCATATCATCAATCTCTATGAGCAGTTCTTGAATATCTGCTTCTGCGGCATAATATGTCTTTATAGCTTCACTGCTTTTTTGAGCGAATATATTATCGGCATTCGCAGTAGACAGGCTAAGTACAGAGAAAACGGTCATACATATAATAACCACAATCAAAAAGACGCTTATAACACCGAACATCAAGGTGCTTTTACTAGGCATTAAAAAGCACCTCCTTCAGGGAAATACTTACCAGAATTAAGCTCAAAAATGTTCTCGTCTATATGGCGGATTAAAATATGGTAGTTGATAAGAAGTCCGTTTTTCTGGGGTGAATCCTGTACGACAATCTCAGCGGTATAGACACTGTCGGCTTCGCTGCTGGGTTTTCTGTCATCGCCGAAATAAAGAATATTTGTCTCGTCTCTTGAGAAGCTGTTCGGGTCGGACTTTATCGTTTCCGCTATGGATTGTGCCTGTACGCTTGCCCATGTCAAGTCGCGCCCCTCGTCGGCTTTTTTTACGCTTATGACAAATGCCTGTAATATGACGGCACAGGCTATTGCAAAAAGGCTTATATCCACTATTATTTCAATAAAGAAAACAGCAGAGTGTATCTTTCCTTTCAAGAACGCTGCACCTCACACCACAAGCTTATTTTTATCTCTTGATTATCCCCCACAGTTACAGTGAGGAGATTGTTACTGTCTAGCGAAATATTAAACTGCTCTGCTTTCGTAATACGTTGTCCGCTGTCCGGTGAGAAAGCATTAGTTTCGGGGCAAAAAACCTCGTACAATGCTTCGTTATAAAGGTAAATTCTGGTTTCATAGCGTTTACCCTCGATGGTTTCACCGAAAACGAGAATCTGTCCATCCTCCCAATCACGAATAGATACCCCAGCTGAGACATCGCTCTGGCGGATTTTATTGGTAAGGTAGAGAAGCGAGGTTCTGCTTTTATAGCTTGTATCCGTTTTTGTGCTTATATTGCCGTAATATCTCAATCCGACGATGGTTAAAAGGAGCAGACCCAGCACAAAAAAAACGGTAAAGCTGGCACTCATTATGAATGTTACAATGTCGGCGGTATTCTTTCGTTTCAAAGCTTTCCTCCTCTTCTGTTAGTTTTTAGGTATAACAATAACATCTGGCATGACATTAGAGGCGAACACCTCATAGTCCACTATAAATTTGTTGTGATTGATAATAAGACCATATTTGTCCTCTAGGTAGGATATGTCAGAGGGATAGCTGCCCTCAATGGCGTAACAGTACACAGCCGCACGCATAACCGCTTGTTTAAGTGAAACCATACTTTGGGAAACCAACACGTCACCCTGCGGACGGGTTATGTAATATACAATAAAAAATATGAGCAATATGGGAACCAATACTGCGGTCAGTCTCTTCATGCAATCACCTAGCCCAATGATGTCATAATACCGATAAGCGGCATCATAACAGACGCAAGAACAATACCTACTATAATGGTAACACACGCGGCACTAACAGGGACGATAGCCGAGATAAATCCATCGATTGAAGCAGAGGTCTCCTGCTCGTACATTTCTGCTAACCGGCTCATTGCCATATCATGCGCGCCGGACTTCATACTGCCGACTAGCATCTTTCCGTAAACAGTACCGAATATCTTTTCACTTGCCATAGCCGAAGCCATGGAAGCACCGTCTGTCATGCGCTCTACCACACGCTTAAGCTTCGCTTTTAGTATACCGTGCGTAGTCATTTCGAGGACAAGCTCCATTGCACGGTCGGTATTTACGCCGCTGGAAATAAACGTAGCTAAAGCATAGGCAAGACGAGATACACCTATCTGATAGGAAATCTCCTTTGTAAACCATAGATTCTCGATAATTCTTGCAAGAAATGCTTTACCGGTTTTAAGACGGCTCAATAGCACTATAGCTAAGAAAACCAAAAGCAGCAGCACTATACCGTAAAATGCAATATTTCCGAGCAGAAAGCCAATGTTTACAGTATTGACCGAGGTTTCGGTCATGCCGCCTAGCTGTTCAAACACCCTGCCGAATATTGGCAGCACATTATATATGAGGAAAAACACTACCGCCGCCATAAGCGAGATGATGATAATAGGATATATAACAGCACTGCGGATTCGGATTTCAAGCTCGTTTTCCTTATGATAATAAGATGCAAGAGCCGAGAATACCTGTTCTAGCTTACCTGCTGTTTCACCGACCCTTACCATGTCCACAAAATATTTGGGAAAGGCGTTTGAGGCGTTTATAGCTTCACATACAGAGTACATATCCTGTATATCGTCTGCCAGCTTTGACAGAACAGTCCTTAACCGCCCCTCATTTAGGTCCTCACATATAAGGCTAACAGCCTCGTTAGTCTGTATACCGCTCTTTAACATCATCGCCATGCTTTCGGAAAAAACCGATATCTCAAGCCTTGACAGTGAATGTCCCGAAACTTTATGCTTCAAAGTGTAATCCCCCCATAATTAATAAGTATATTTATCAGCATAACTTTTTCCGTCTCCGATAAAGGACAGAAGATTAAGACCCTTATCCCCGGCGGCAAAGGTTGTGTCTATACGTCCCCAGCTTCTCATGTCTATTGATACTTTTTTGTATTTCCATCCCTTATCCTTTAGGTAAATCATGTTCCACGCATGGTAGACATCCTTAGGAGAGACATATCCGGTCACAAGCTTTGTGGGTATCCCCTGGGCGCGCAGCATGGCAGCACATAGCGCGGAATAGTCAAAACAAATGCCTTTTTTTATATTGATAATGTTATCTACATCGCTTAGATAACCGTCTTTTACCGTTTTAGCCAGTTCCTCATCGTATTTTATGGTACTGGTTATATAGTTATATATCTTCTCAACAACCTCGCTCTCGTTCTTTGCGTCCTTAGTGATTTCGTTGGACAAAGAGACAACACTGCTGTACTGGTTGTAGTTAATAATCTGATTTGGTCTTAAAAAAGCTTCAAATTCGCTGTCTAACATTACATCCTTTGTAACCTTTAAAAGCTGAGCATATTTATCATCCACAATGTTTTCGTATATTGTAAATGTGTATGTTCCGTTACCCATCTGCAATGGGAACACCTCGGTCTCACCCTTGTTGTTTAGGTCATAGTTATATTTTTGTCCCGACATCTCAACTTGAAATTTAAGCCGCTTATCGCTTTTACTGTTGGCACAGACATATCCGTTTGCGGTTTTTTCTATATAAATTCCCGATTCTCCCTCAACAACAAAGGCGGTTTTATCGTAATCCGAGAGCCTGAGCTCCGGACGTATATAAGTACCGGAGGAAACATCACTGGATTCTGCGGTAACACACGAGGACAGAACACATGCAGAAAAGGATAGCGTGAATAAAAGCTTTAAAGCTGTCCTTATGCTCAATTATAAACCTCCCCAAAGAATACTACGCATGGAATAAAGATTGTTGATCGTCTACTCTATTCATATTATAGATTATCGGCAGAAATAAATCAATAGTTAATGTTATTATTCTTAAAAAGGTTGTATTACTTCTTAATTTATGCTATAATAGATTCGTTATTATGTGCTCTTATCCTCTAAAAAAGCCACGGCGCGTTCTACTGATGTTTTAGCACCCTCGGTGAGTGAGCCGGCGCGGTAATCGAAGCTTTTACAAAATGATGATACATCAAAGGACAGCTCGCTTAAAAAACGGGTAAACACATTGGAGCACGCCTCGGTAAACGCGGCAGCTTCCTTTTTGGGCAGGCTTTTCTTTGCACAGTCAATGAGAAGCTCGAAGTGCGGCAGACAAAGCTCTGGTGTTTTCGCAAATAGTTCCCGGAAAGACTGCTCTTTTCTCCAGAGAGTAACGGTGTTTTTAAGCAGTGTATCTATGTTTTTGTCCATACTGTCGCAGATAAAGCAGGTTTTACTAAGACTGCCGGTCTTTCCCTTTTTTACCATATCGGTTACATACGACAGTCTGCTTTCCAGCATTAAGGCAAGTGACAGCCGGTTTTTTTTGGTAAGCATCATAGCGTAATGACTGGCGCAAAAGCCCAGCCGGTTGGTCTCTATGCGCACATCGGGCTCCATCATGGCGGCCCCCATGATATAATCTAGGATTCGCTCGCGCAGCATTTCTTTCATACGGCATACAGGACATCCGCACAGCGGCTCGAATACCTCACTAATGGGTATTGTTACGATTGTTTCTTTCATATGACCACGCTCCTGCCTTGCATTAAACTTCAAAATAACATCTGAAAGGATTTATATGAACAAGCTTCTCGATGTAACCTTTACCGATAAAGGTGTATACATACACGGAATAAAGGACTTTGCCCTGGCGGATACGCTCAACTGCGGACAAGCCTTTCGCTGGAAGCTCGAAGCTGACGGCGGCTTTT
>CAYSTR010000106.1:0-8050 GCA_964433745.1 uncultured Oscillospiraceae bacterium
TCCCGCTGACCGGTGTACCGGCTTCGTTCATCACGATTCCAAACGAATTAATACCGATGACATTGCCGTAGTCATCAATAAGCGGACCTCCGGAGTTACCTCCGCTTATAGCAGCATCTATCTGTATACATTCCGTACCGTTATGCAGTACCCTCTGTTTAGTGATACTGCCTGAGGTGATAGTGATATTATCAATAGAGGATGGAATCAGAAATTGATTATCATCAGCCATGTCAGAAGCACCTGGAAATCCCAGAGCACTGACCGACTGCGTAATCTCTGCTTCATTAGCCGACAATAACGGAAGCGGTATCCTCTCGCTGATGGGTCTTGACACCTTTAGTATAGCTATATCCGGATTATCCCAGCTCTTTATTATCTCTACCTCAATACCGCTGAACATCCCTTTTATATCAGCTATCTCATCCAGCACGAGGTAATACTTCAAATATGAAATGTCCTTATCATTAACACCCGATTCTTCTGGGTTGTTTGTAAACAGATGATTATTAGTAACAAAATAGCTCACAGGCATGTCCTGCTCCCCCACCGCAAATCCCGATCCCTTATAAATCATTATAATATCATCTTTCTTGTCGAAAAACAACGTAATAATTCGCACAACGCCATTTCTAGCCTCCTGCGCCGCTCTATTTATTGCCGCCCCCCGAACGGTAGCGGATAAAACCATAATAAAAATAATAACTATACATATAGATAATCTGAAATGCCTCATTCATTCCCCTCCGTTACGGACAAAAGCATAACATTAAAATTGTCTTATCCAAAACTGCTCCTTTATAATAACCGCCGCAACTGTAAACCCAACGCTAAAATAATAATTATACGGTCAGTTCCAGATACCCAATTATTTCGTCCAACTAAACGCCTCCCCGCATAAGGGCATAAACACAAACTCGGTATTACCTAATAAAATCCGGTCATATGCTCTTAGTTCTACAGTAGTAAAGATAGCCCTTCCGTTATGCCGGACAATGCTTCTTCTCTCGCCGGGAGAGAAGTAATACCGCCTGTCTGCCATATCATACGAGATAATGGCATGATTATCCCGCGAAATAGTATCATCGCCAGTAATACATATATCCATTTTCTCGCTGCGTCCGATAAAGTTGTTGTCACTATGTACCGAATAGTCTCTCCCCTTTTCCTTGCCCCTCGTGCAGACAAGCCAGCCCACCACAGGGTCTATCCCCATGGACTTTTGTATCATCGCCATGGTCTTACCGTCATTCATAACCCCCGGCGAGGCAAGCGGAACTGTCGAACCTATCTCGGCGACTAACGGATGTGACTTTGCAGTAATCTTAATATTTACATTGGCCGATTTGTCGTTACAGTAAGGACATTCCAGCGTCTTCTGCTGATCGTAAAAATGTCCGTTAACACACTGCCTCATCTGCATAAACCTTCTCCTTTTATCCTATAAATTCATCGTCCAACCAGTTACCGCTCAAGGTATTATCGGTAAGATAAAGCGTACCATAACCGCTTCTTTTCCCATTATTCCATTCACCGTCATAGTATTCGCCGCTAACCCAGGTATATCTACCTGATCCGTCGCATAGAAAGCTTTTCCACTCACCCTCATATCTATCTCCTGTTTTCCAAATCGCCGTACCATACCCCTCTATTATATCATCTGACCACTCACCGTCATATGTACTGCCGTCCATATATTTATAAATACCTCTGCCGCTTCGTTTTCCGTTTTGCCAGTCACCGTCATAAAACTCACCGTCAGGATAGGTACACCGCCCCCTCCCGCTTATAAACCCGGCAAAAAACTCACCGTCATATACAGTACCATCACTTAAAGTGAGTACCCCTCTCCCCTCCCAGAGCCCGTTAACCCAACCGCCCGAATACACATCACCGTTTGCATAATAGCAGCTGCCCTCTCCGCTTAAAGAGCCGTCCTGCCAGATGCCATTATACCGGTTGCCGTCTAAATCTAAAAGCTCGCCGCTCCCGCTTATCAGCACATCCTCACGCCATTCTCCGGTGACAGAGTATCCCAGTCCCGATATAAGCGTCCCTTTTCCGTTTCGCACCGAACCTTTGGCTTCACCTATATATCTGTCTCCATTATCGTAATTAATAGCTTTATCAGCGGAAAAAGCTGTGAAAAGCACCCCTGTAACAGCAACCAATATAAACGTACCCGCACAGATAAGCGCCCATCTGCTCTTTACAAATGTATGAAGCTGTTTACTAAAACTAAATACTGTAATATCCGCATACAACATCCGCTCCAAGGTCTCCATGTCCCTAATACGGTCTTGCGCATACAGAGCCATTCCCCTTAGAATAGCACCCTCTACATGCGGTTTTATCACGCAGTCTAAGGAGGACGGCGGTATAAGCCTGTCCTCATGCAGACGTTCGTTTGCCTCCTCTGGCATGACCCCTGTTACAGCGGAATATATAGTCGCACACAGCGCATACACATCCGTCCAAGGACCCTGTACACCCTTTGAGCGATACTGCTCTTCTGGCGAAAAACCCGGCTTTAATACAATAGAGCGGCTCTTATCATTATCGTTATACTCTCTTGCCGCCCCAAAATCCAGAAGCTTGACATTACCCTCACCAGTAATCATGATATTATCAGGACTTATATCCCGATGAACAATACCCGACTTATGTATCACGGCAAGTGACCCAATAACAGGACGAAGCATCTCTAGCACAGCTTCAACCGGCAGTCTGCCGCCTTTTTCTTCTATACACTTTTTTAATGTCCTGCCGCTTATGTATTCCATGACTAAGTACTCTGTACCGTTTTCGGTAAAAAAATCTTTAACCGAGACAATACCGGGCAGCGTATTAAATCGGGCAAGCGTATTGGCTTCATCCGTAAACCGCGCCCTGCCTTTTATGAAAAACTCACCCAGTTCACCCACATATGGAGTCACGGTGGAGGTAACCGCTGCTTCACGTGTGACAAAGCCCGATGGATAGTATTCCTTTATGGCGGTCTTTTGTTCCAGCTTTAGGTCAAACCCTATATATGTAATACCAAACCCGCCCTCACCCAATACCCTGCCGACAAGATACCTGCCGCCCAGAATAGTACGCAGCGGAAGATGATGCAATGAGGAAGAAAAAACACGCTCATTAAATCCGCAGACAGGACATACCCCAAAATTTGGCATAATGCTCATACATCCCATACACAGCCTGTCCAAATACTCGAGTATACTAATACCCATCACCTTTTCTTTTTCCATATAATAACATTTTATATTAATAAAACAAAAAAATCAACAATTAACAATAAATATTTTATGGCAAAGAAAAAGGGCGTCTGCACGCCCCCCAAAAGTTACTTTAGTTTTATTCCTCCATCTGCTTTCCTAAAAAGGAAGCGGCGGCTTGAACGAGCTTAATCTCTGACTCTTCGGGGTTTTTGGGTGTCTCTCCGCTTAAAAACATTATTGAACCCACAACATCACCGGCTGATATTATAGGCATTGCAACAAGCGCATATCGCTCCACACCCTCAACAGGCTGGAGCTTCTTTTTCTCTGTTGTAGAAAACACAAAATTCTTTCGGGAGCTAATCATCTCCTCTAGTGCGGGAGATACTCGCCGCTCCAGCAGCTCCTTTTTAGGAATACCCGACACAGCAATAACATGATCCCTGTCACATACAACAACAGGAAGCCCGCCGGTCTTGCCTAAAACATCCGCATACTGGCAAGCAAACGCAGACATTTCGCCGATCGGGGAATACTTCTTAAATATAACCTCGCCGTCATTATCTGTATATATCTCCAGAGGGTCACCCTCTCTTATTCTCATGGTTCGTCTGATTTCCTTGGGAATAACAACTCTTCCTAGGTCATCAATTCTTCTGACAATTCCCGTGGCTTTCATATATATAAATCTCCTTTTAGATAATTTTAGCCTCTTGGCTTATGGATTTATTATTTCAAATCTTAGGAAATTTATTCTACATTATTTTATCGTGAGTGTCAAAAAGCAAAGCTTTGTAAATTGGGAGCGAATTTTGAGACACTCCCTTACAAACTATTTGTTAGCAAAGGAGATTTTACTCATTGAGCTAAATAATATTTGTTGGAAATGCTAATTGAAAAAAGTAAAATAAACATGTAAACTTATCCATGTCGGATAAAAATATTTTTAAGGAGGATTCACATGTCTGATATGCGTATGCGCCAAATGGCACGCAATATTATAAACTATTCTATCGCTGTAAAACCCGGTCAAAAGGTGCTCATCGATGTAATTGATGACGGTGATGAGCTTGCTATTTGTTTAGTGGAAGAAATCCGTAAAGCTGGAGGATTAGCCCTTGTTCAAAGAGAATCATTGAGTGTTCGCCGCGCATGGCTCATGAATATCGATGAAGCGCAGCTTGAACTGTGGTATAATCATGAAATTTCAAAAATGAAAGATATGGACTGTTACCTTGCGGTTCGAGGTGCAATCAACAGCTATGAGCTGTCGGATGTACCCGGAGACAAGATAGCACTGTACCAAAAATGGTATGGAAAGGTGCATCTGGGATACCGTGTCAGCAATACCCGATGGTGCGTATTCAGATATCCGTCGCCCTCACTGGCTCAAAGTGCAGGTATGAGCAGCGAGGCATTTTACGACCACTACTACAATGCGTGTGCAATAGACTACAGTGTATTGTCCAGTGCAATGGATGCACTTAAAGAAGCTCTGACCGAAGCAAAATCAGTAAGAATAGTATCACCCGGAACAGACCTTAGCTTCTCGATTGACGGAATCGAAGCCGGTAAATGTGCCGGTATGGCAAATATACCCGACGGAGAGGTCTGTATGGGAGTAGTCCGCGAGTCTGTAAACGGACGCATCTCTTATAACATTCCGTCAAACTATAACGGCTTTGTCTATACCGATATCGTGTTTGACTTTGAAAACGGAAAGATTGTTAAAGCAAACTGCAACGACAATGTTCGTATAAATGCAATTCTGGACACCGACGAGGGCTCTCGCTACATAGGTGAATTTGCCATAGGTGTACACCCGACAATAACGCGTCACATAACGGATACCCTCTTCGACGAAAAGATGGCAGGAAGCCTGCACTTTACCCCCGGTGGAACAAATTCTGACGGATCACGCTCCATGATACACTGGGATATCGTCCTTTGCCATACCCCGGAATACGGCGGCGGCGAGATATATCTAGACGGAAAGCTTTGGCGTAAGGACGGACTGTTTGTAGATGAATCCATGCAGCACCTTAACCCTGAACCTCTAAAAAAGCTTCTAAATCTATAAAAACAAAAGTGCTCTCGGCTAAAATCCGCCGGAGCACATTTTTCTATAGTCCTAGTAAACCCGAAAAATTATCATAGAGTATCGCACTGTTGACGTCCTCCGGCAGTTCCAGAGCAAGGAAACGGTCAAGCTCCTTTTGGGGATCCCACATGGGGAAGTCCGAACCGAAGAAGAACCTATGTGTACCCAGCTCAAATATCATATCCCTTGCCTTTTGCTTATCCAATACAAACAAAGAGCTGCTTGTATCGAAAAACACCCTACCATTATCAGCCTTTAAGTATTTAAGTACCTCATCCCAACAACGGTAACCGCCGAAATGTGCTGCTATCGCCACCATGTCCTCTACCTGCGACATAGCATTTGCCAGACGTTCGGGGCTTGAATAGTCATATCTGTCATCGCCTGTATGAAATAAAAGCGGCAGCTTGTGCTTTGCGCAGAGACGAAATGCTTTTATTGAAGCGGGTTCATCCAGGTATATCCCCAGAAAATCCGGGTGCAGCTTGACCCCCTTTAGTCCATGGGAGATAATGCGCTCAAGCTCTGCTTCCATGTTCTCCATATAAGGATGAATCGTACCGAATCCTATAAATTCCTCGTGACGTGAGCAAGCACCTATAATAAAATCGTTTATAGAAACAACCTGCTCCGGTTTAGTGGCGGTAGAGCAAACCAGATACTTAGATATCCCAGCTTTACTGCCGCGCAGCACCAGCTCCTCCTCTGTCCCCCTGTGAAACATTGAGATATCGTAAAAAGCTCCGACAGAAGCAACCGCCTTTTCTTCAATCTTTGCCGGAAAGATGTGTGTGTGTGAATCAATAATACGCCGGGTCATGTATTTTGTTCTCCTTCTTTTTTCATAACCGCTTTCACAGTCTTTATCCTGCGCTCCGCTACCGACAGCACCGACAGCAAAACATCCTGATATACCACCTGCGGGCACTCTCCGTCGTCCGGAATGCGCTCTAATATATTAACGATAAGCCCGCCCACCGTGTCATAATCCTCGTCATCGTCGGGCATTAGGTCAAACAGCCTGTGCAGCTCATGTACACCCACTGAGCCGTCCAGAATATATCCGTCACCCTCCGCTTTTATGAGCTGCTCCTCGTTGTCATACTCATCTTGAATATTACCCACAATCGACTCGACTATATCCTCCATCGTAACAATACCATACGTACCGCCGTACTCATCCACCACAACCGCCATGTGCTGCTTTTTTGCTGTAAGAAGAGCAAACAGTTCACGACAACGCTTGGAATCAGGAACATATAAAGCCGGTCTTATAAAATCGCGGAGCGCATAGTCACCAAAGCGCCCATCTCCTATAAGCTTTAGCAAATCCTTAACATACACAATACCAATTATCGTGTCCAGATTGTCATGATATACAGGTATCCGCGAATATCCGTCGCTTATAGCCAGCTTGACCACATCAGCAATAGTGGCTGTCTCCTCCACACAGGAGATATCGGTGCGGTGGGTCATAATATCGCCGGCGGTGCGGTCGTCGAACTCAAAGACATTGTTAATCATGTCCTTCTGGCTTTCTTCAATAACACCCTTTTCGTTTCCTGCGTCTACTAGCTGCCTTATCTCCTCCTCGGTGACTCGGTTGTGCTCGTGGTTAGGGTCAACCCCGAAGATACGAACTACCCCACGTCCCGCTAACTCCATAATCACCGCAAAGGGCACAAACAGACAATAAAGAAGATAAAATGGGTAGACCAGTGTATACGCTGCACCCTCCGGTCTAAAGGAACCGATGCGGCGCGGGACAGTCTGCCCCAATAGAACTACAAGAAATGCCGATAATATTATCACAATAATATATATAAGCATCATAAGAGCATTGCTGCTTAGCTCCGGAAAACCCTTTAATATTGATTGTGTCCATCTTAAAATGATCACTACACAAAACAGGGTAATGATCAGATTACCGGCGTTTACAGCAGATGTAAACCGTACAGGATTATCTGTAAAGTGCAATAGCTTTAGAGCTCGCTTATCATTTTCTTCTGCATCACGCCTTAGCTTTTGCTCACTTAAACAGACTATCGCCGCCTCCCCTGCCGAAAGTACAGAGGAAATGATAATCAACACAATTAATATGATAGTCTGTAAATATGGGTCTGCATCCATAATATTATTCTCCCGGGCGACAATCTGCACCCATTATTTGTCTCCTTTTTATATTTCTTTACATTTCCTCAGGAGCATCTATCCTCAGCAGCCCCAGAGTAGTTCTGATGACCTGACGCACACAAGTACAGAGGTAAAGTCTCGCCTGCATGAGCCGCTCGTCCTCACACCTTACACGGCAGACATTGTAAAACTTGTGAAAATCCGTTGCCACATCAATAATATACTTAGTGAGCTTTGCAGGTGTGTAGGTAGAAGCGGCGGACACTACCGTCATGCTGAATCCCGCCAGTGTGCGGATTAGTGCACGCTCCTCCGGAGTGTCAAGCAAAACAAGCTCATCATTCGTCACAGCACGGGCAACAATACCGTCTGCTTCAAGATTCTTCACTATACTGCATATACGCGCATGGGCATACTGAACATAATAAACAGGGTTCTGAGCTGACTGCTCGGCAGCAAGTGTCAAATCAAAATCAAGATGGGAATTTGCCTCGCGCATATTAAAAAAGAACCGCGCCGCGTCCAAGGGCACCTCAAACAGCAAATCAGACAGGGTAATCGCCCGCCCGGTACGCTTGCTCATACGAACAATCTC
>CAYSTR010000107.1:0-7947 GCA_964433745.1 uncultured Oscillospiraceae bacterium
CCGCCCATATCCACCTTACCCAGTTCACCTATCTGCCAGTGTACCCCTGCCTTGTCAAAGCACTGTCTTACCCGCGCCATAAACTCTGCCGACGCATCGGATGTGCCGCCCTTACCCCGCGAGCCTGTATACTTCGTAAGCACCACGCCGTAGCCCAGATAAGACGCGTTGTTCTTCTCGTGGACATCCGGGAAGGTGGGGTCAAATGCGGCGTTTACGTCCGCAGACAGACATCTTGAGTTCTCCAGCATGACGCGATGGTTTACGCCCGCTTGTTCAGCCAGATTCTCTAGGAAGTATCTTAGGAAGCTGGAATCAAGCCCTGTATTGCCCTCACTGCCGGTCTCCTCCTTGTCGGCGAGAACATTCACAACAGTGCGCCCCGGGGTTTTTGCCTCGAATGTTGCCATGAGGGAGGTGTAGGCGCACACGCGGTCGTCATGAGCGTAGCCGCCCACAAGACTGCGGTCAAAGCCCACGTCACGCGCACCTATGACCGGCACTAACGAAAGCTCCGCACAACGGAAATCGGTCTCTGTGATATCGTACTTCTCGTTTATGAGCTTCATGATGTTAAGCTTGACCTTTTGAGCATACTTATCATCCCTAAACGGCAGACTGCCGATGAGAACGTTTAGCTCCTCGCCCTTTATGCCCTCAGACAGGGTGCGCTTGCTCTGCTCCTGTGCCAGATGGGGCAGAAGATCATTGATACAGAATACCGGGTCGCCCTCCCGCTCGCCTATGGTGATAGTGACCTGTGTCATGTCGCTCTTGACAACAACACCGTGAAGAGCAAGGGGAACTGCCGTCCACTGATACTTGCGGATTCCGCCGTAGTAGTGCGTCTTAAAGAGAGCCATCTCGGCTTCCTCGTACAATGGGTTGGGCTTTAAATCGATTCTCGGTGAATCTATATGGGACGCTAGTACATTCACGCCCTTGCTGAGACAATCGTTGCCGATTATCGCCAGAATGAGCGCCTTGCCGCGGTTATTAAGGTACACCTTGTCACCCGCTTGGTACTTCCTGTCCCACTCATAGGGCACATATCCGGCCTTTTCCGCCATGGCTATCGTATAGTCCACGCACTCGCGTTCGGTTTTACAGCGTTCGAGAAACTCTTTGTAGCCCTCGCAGAACGCGAACGCTGCCTTTATTTCCTCGTCGCTCATCTTCATTCCCAGATTTTTCTGGTTGGTAAACAGCTTTTCCTCTAAAAGCTTAGCTTGGGATTTTTCCTCTGACATAATTATGTTCCTTTCTTTTTGTAGATATATTTATTGTCACATGTCATACAGCTCGGAATATCGTTCCATGGTGTCCAGTACCTTTTGTACATACTGGCGGGTGTCGGCAAAGGGGATATTCACGATGTTCTCGCCGTCGGGAGCGTACTCGGTGTTTTTGAGCCATTTTTTCGCACTGCCCCATCCCGCATGATAGGCGCATAACGCATTATCTATTGTGCCAAACTCATTAATAAGTATACTCAAAAGATACGTTCCGTAGCGGATATTCGTGACAGGGTCAAACATATCGTCGTACGTCTCGTCCGTGCCGATTCTGGCGTGAACAAAGTCAAACGTATCCTCTGTCAGCTGCATAAGCCCGCGTGCGCCGATACTCGATACCGCTTCAGGACGAAACCCGCTCTCGCAGCGAATAACCGCAAACACAAGCGGTTTCGGCACATCGTACTGCTTAGTAAACTTCTCTACGTCCTCCTTATAACCCACCGGGTAGGAGATGTTATCCACCTTTTCCCTGCCCCAGTCATACAGTCCGATAAGTGCAAGCACTGCTATAATAATCACAACCAGCACTATAATCAGCTTAGGGTAATGCCGCCTAAACGACCGTCCGGGAGAAACTCTCATGAATAGTGTACCTTTTCCTTTATTTATCTGCGTCAAAAGCTGATGTCATCAAGCCTTGCAAAAAAAGTATCCGCGTCCCCATCGTTGAGAATAAAATAATCCGCTCTCTCTTTATAGAAAGAATCGGGCTTCTGTGCGGACAGGCGCTCTACTGCCTGCTCTTCTGTAAGACCGTCCCGCTTGATTATGCGCTCTTTTCGCCTGTCAAGCGAAGCAGACACCGCCAGCGTCTTATGACAGAGTTTATCCGCGCCGCTCTCGAACAGGGTAGGGGCGTCCAGAACGGCATGAGAATATCTCTTTTCCAAATCTGCAAGCTTTGCCTTAATATTGTCCATAATAAAGGGGAATACCGTATCCTCCAAACGTTTAAGTTTCTCTTTATCGGAAAACACCAACCCGGCAAGCTTTTTTCGGTTGAGACTGCCGTCATTTGAAAGGATGATATCAGAAAACTGCTCCACTAAAGCCGCAAGCCCCGCACTGCCTGGGACGGTCACCTCACGGGACACCATATCGGCATTAATACATGGTATGTCCTTTTCAGAAAAATATTCGCACGCCAGTGTCTTTCCCGCACCGCTAGGGCCTGTCAGCCCCAATACACTAATCAAGCGTAATCACCTCAAATCCTGCCGCACGTGTGAGACGGTTATAGACCGCAAGCCCCACTCCGTCCTTTGCGGGCATACGCGCATACACAAGCTTTGCCCCCCGCTTGTCGCACTGCCTTAAAGCGGCAAACAGTCCATGTGCCTGGGACATGGCGTCATCCATTCGTCCGTATGGTATGGCATGGCTTCCTATGCGCTCCTCCTCACCATCAAAGCAGAGATAGTAGACAAACTCCCCCCGCCGTGCGGATACGTACTTTATAAAGTCTGAAAGCCCGGAGCTTATACCTATAAGCTTTGCCTCGGGTGAATAGTGCTTATATTTTAGTCCGGGGGAGGTCACGCGCTTGGTGCTGTCTAGCTTTGTGAACACACCCTCGTCTATGATGATGTTATCCAGCTCCTCCATGAGCATGTCGGGGGTGACCGCACCGGGACGTAAAAGTCTCGGTACGCCTGTCATGGACACGACGGTGGACTCCACCCCCACTGCACACTCCCCGCTGTCCACAACAAGGGGTATGCGTCCGCCTAAGTCCTCCATGACATGCTCCGCTCTAGTGGGACTGGGTCGTCCCGACGAATTGGCAGACGGTGCGGCTAGAGGGACGCCCGCCATATCTATGAGCCTTCGCATAACCGGGTGGGCGGGCAGGCGTACGGCAACAGTTAGAAGTCCCGCTGATACTATGGGCGGCACTAGGGCGCTGCGCCCGAATATCATGGTCAGAGGCCCCGGCCAGAAGAGCTCCATGAGCCGGTACGCACTATCGGGCACGTCCCGCACAATATCGTTTAGCATGTCGGTGCTTGATATGTGAACGATGAGGGGATTGTCCGGCGGGCGGTTCTTTGCCGTATATATACGCCCGACAGCGGCGGGGTCGAGGGCATTGGCGGCGAGACCGTACACCGTCTCGGTGGGTACACCCACGACCTGTCCTGATTTAATTAAAAGAGCCGCTTCCTTTAGAACTTCCTCATCTATGCTGTCGGGGTTTACTCTAATTAGTTTAGTGGTCATTATGCGCTCCTTAAAGGATTCTAGCATTTTTCTTGCAATCTATGAGATTGTATGATAAAATAAAGAAAAAACGAAAGGGATAGTGAAGATTACGAAAAAGAATAACATGCTGTTTTTAATAGATGGTGACAACTATCTTCTGGACGGGCTTGCAGGGGTCGAGCTCCTCCCCGATGCCGCCACTGTCATGATATTCCACCACAAGACCTTGAATCTAAATAAGGTCAAAGCGGTAACCAATAAAAGCGCCGCCGAGATTATATTCATCGAGAGTGTGCGCGACGGTAAAAATTCAGTGGATTTCCAGATAATCACAGAGCTTGGTGTGCTCATAGGACAGGGTAAGGTGGACTATGCCTATATCATCAGCCGTGATCAGGGCTTTCTCTCGTCCATCGAGACGCTAAAGAGGAGACATACCGATTCGTTCCGCGATATTATCCTAGAGAAGAGTATCGAGAGCTGTATGCGGTTTGCCGCCATATTCCGCGCCGAGACTAAGGACGAATTAAGAATGTTTCTGCACAGCGAATACGGTGACGAGATAGGACGCGCCGTGTTTGATAAGCTTGACATGCTGTTTGCACCGCCGCCCCCCGAGCCGGTCATACAGAACCCGCCTATGCCTAACCAGCAAAGGTCAAGGCGCTCCAACCAGTCCCGCAGACCAAAGACGAATACGAATACAAAAACACCCGAGGTAGTCTCCCCCGAAGCCCCGGCAGCCCCGGCATTGCCGCAGGATGCGGAGAAAGCACCGGATACAAAGGACAGTACAGAGACACAAAATGCCGCAGCTAAACCTCGTTCGTCCTCATCCGGACGCAGACGCGGGCGCCGTCCGAAACCCAAAACCGATCAGCAAAAGCCGCCCGAACCGTCAAGCGATTCCCTGCCGGACGATTCCATCTAGCGGCGAGCACCCGCCCCGCCGTGCCGTGGATTGGAACGAACCTTTAGTATCGCCTTTATTATAGCGGTGTTTATCTCCGCCGTGTTTTGTTTTGCGGTTATCTCGGTGAGACCTTCCTCATCCGCGACGACGTAGAGCGGCTTTAGTATGTTGAGCGACAGTGCCGCCACATCCTTTTTGCATTTGTCACAGCGGCAGCAGTTGAACTTTAGAAACGCCGCCTCAAGACGGTCTACAACCAGCCCCTCCATGACGTTTATAAGCACCTCTTCCCGCGCCTTTGCTTTTAGGGAGACACCCTCCCCCGGCTTTAGCGGCTCGGACGGGATAGTCCTTATTGCCGATATTAAAGGCGGCACAAACTCTGCCGTCTCCGGCGTAGGGGAAGCCATGGATTCATTGGTAAGCTGTTCTGCAGGTTCTGCCGCCTTGGGTTTTGCGGACGGCATGATTTTCTTATACATGGTATCCTTATCTATAAGGCTTTTTGACGCCAAGCTATTCCCCTCCCTTCATGTTAAATCCCGCCAGAAGCTCGTCCGTAAAGCTGATATAGTCGTGTACCGCATTATTTCTGGGTGCGTATTGTAACACATCCTGCTGCAGAGACTGCGCCTCACTCAATGCCACGCCGGTGCGAATGGCGGTCTTGAACAGCGGTATCTTCAAATCGTCCGCAATCAGCTCCGCTGTACCCCTTATCTCGTTGGAGAGCTTGGCACGCGGGTTGAACTTTGTAAGTAAGATTCCTGCGATAAAAAGACTGCTGTTACAGTACCGCTTGACCTGATCAACCGTCTCAAACAGCTGTGCTAACCCCTGTAGGCTGAATATATCTGACAGAAGCGGCACAACCACACAGTTAGACGCGGTAAACGCATTTACCGTCAGGATGCTCAAGGCGGGGGGAGTGTCGATTACGACAAAGTCATACAGCGTTCTGATGGACGCTAACGCCTCTTTTAAAAGAAATTCTCTTCCCACGCCGGTAAACTCCAGCTCTATCCCCGACAGGAGGATGTTGGAGGGAATTATGTCGATTATAGGTGTATGCCATATGGCGTGTTGTGCCTTGACCTCGCCCTTTAGCATATCGTAGACCGTAGCGGCGGTTTCACTGTCCGCCCCCACGCTGAAGCTTAGATTGCCCTGCGGGTCAAAATCGATAAGCAGGACGCGGTAACCCCTCTTTTTGAGACAAATACCCAGAGCGGAGGATGTGGTAGTCTTACCCACGCCGCCCTTTTGATTCGACACCGAGATTATTATTGCCACAAAAAAACCTCTTTTCGGTCATATTGTGCAGGCTGCTAACAATCTTATTATAATAAAAATTTACATAAAACACAAGAGTTTTTTTGAAAGGATGTCTTAATATGCAGACCTTTAGCTTCTCCGAACGCATATCCACCCTAAAGCCCTCCGCAATCCGCGAGATATTCAAGTACACCCTAGACCCGGAGGTCATATCCTTTGCGGCGGGAAACCCCTCCCCCGATGCTTTCCCGGTTGACGAGGTAAACGAGATTACGGCGAAGATAATGCGGGATAACCCCATAAACGCATTGCAATACGGTATCACAGAGGGCTATCCCGCACTAAGGCAGAGCGCCAGAGACATGCTCATAAAACGCGAGGGTATCGGCGGGGGTGATGACGATTTTATCATCGTGTCGGGCGCACAGCAGGGCATCGAGCTTGTGACCAAGGTGCTGTGCAACGAGGGGGATTCTATAATCTGCGAGGAACCGAGCTTTATCGGCTCACTCAACACATTCCGCTCCTACCGCCAAAGGCTGTGGGGTGTACCCTTACAGTCTGACGGCATAGATGTAGACCGTCTGGAGGAGACACTAAAGACGGTAGACAAGGTACGCTTTATCTACCTTATCCCAAACTATCAAAATCCGACAGGTATTACCATGTCTCTGGAGAAACGCAAGGCGGTATACGAGCTTGCTTGCCGCTATAACACGTTAATCCTAGAGGACAACCCCTACGGAGAGCTGACCTTTTCGGGTGAGCGTATCCCCAGCATAAAGTCGCTGGACACCGAGGGGCGCGTCATATATGTAGGAAGCTTCTCCAAGATACTAGCACCGGGACTGCGTGTGGGGTATGTTCTTGCACCCGCTCCTGTGGTGCAGAAGGTCACCGTGGCAAAACAGGCAAGCGATGTTCACTCCAACATGCTGGCACAGCTCATCTGCCACGAGTTTATCACACAGTATAATCTGGATACACACATCAACCACATCCGCTCCCTCTACCGCGAGAAATGTACTCTCATGTGCCAATGTCTCGACAGCTATCCCGATGTTGCCCACACAACCCCCGGCGGCGGACTGTTCGTCTGGTGTACACTGCCCGGCGGGAAGTATAAGGGCGACCCCATGTCCGAGTTCTGTGTAAAGGCAGTGCGGGATAATAAGGTAGCCGTTGTACCCGGTACGGCGTTCACCGTAACAGAGGGCGCTCCCTCCGATTCATTCCGTCTCAACTTCTCAATGCCCGGCAAGGATGCGATAGTCAAGGGGATAAAGCTGCTCTTGGGTTAAACGGCATCAGAGGCTTCTCTGCCATTTCCCCTCGGTTATCTCCTTTATATAGTCGTCAACGAACATAAACCAGTCCTTTTGCTTCACGGCATTTTCGCACGCCTTTTTGTTATCGTAGGGGACACTCACAAACTCTACCGAGATGGGCGCGGGGGTTCTCCCGCCGATGTCTCCGTCTATTATGGCATAACAGGCGGTGGGGGTGCAGTAGGAGTTACCTACACTGCCTGTATTGAAGATAAACCGGTAATCGTCCTTAAAATCGGTCTTGTACTGTCTGTGTATGTCGGCGACACCTATTATGTCGGCGGGATGCTCGTCCTCTATGAGGGAAAATAGGGAGAGCTTCTTCTCGTCCGGCCAGTCGTGCCAGATGATGTCGGGTTTTAGCGGACGACCGTGGAAGAGATGTACACGTCTGCCGCTAATCCACATGCGATGGAAAAGCGGGAGGGTGGTCAGATATTCCCGCCGTTGCTCCCCCACCTCCTGTAGATAGTCCTCTCGTGCGCGGTTTATGATGTGACAGTCCCAGTTACCCAGCACAATGACCTCACAGTTTGCTCTGCACCAGTCGATGACGTATGAGCCGTTGGGTCCGCGTCCGCACATGTCCCCAAGACAATAGATTTTATCCGCTCCGCGCCTCTTTATGTCCTCCTCTACAGCCGAAAGAGCGGGAATGTTGCCGTGAATGTCCGCAATTAATGCGATTTTAGACATGTCTATGTCCTCACTTATTATTATGAATAGACTAATTATACCACAAAACTAATAAAAGGAGCTAAAAAAATGACTTTAACACTATCTGTATCGGGTATGTCCTGCTCCCACTGCGAGAAAGCGGTAAAAAACGCCGTCATGGCAATAGACGGCGTTTTAGATGTTCTGGTTTCATTAAAAGACGGCACTGTCACGGTGACAACCGAGAAAGAGCCGTCTACAGACAAAATTAAAG
>CAYSTR010000108.1:0-7935 GCA_964433745.1 uncultured Oscillospiraceae bacterium
ATAGCTAAAGTATAGCAAATATGCAGGTGTTTGTCAACCAAAAGCTTTTTTATTTTATTGTGGTTTTACATTTTTGTACCCTTAAATTTTCCGTAATTTTCACATTAAGATAAAATTTTGCATATCATGTTAGCAAAAACAATAAGGAGCGGCAGCATGAATAATTATGAAAACATGATGAGCAGCCAAGACATCTATAACAAGCTAAGACAGCTATGGGAACAGCATGTAATGTGGACAAGAAGCTTTATCATCAGCACAGCAGAGGATCTGCCGGATCTGCCCTATGTCACCGATAGACTCATGCAAAACCCCGGTGATTTCGCAGATGTTTTACGTCCTGTTTTCGGCGATATGGATGCGGATACATTCAAGGAGCTTTTAACCGAGCATCTGGATATTGCCGGAAAGCTTGTAAATGCCGCAAAGCAGGGAGACAGCGAATCAGCTGACAAGCTCGAAAAACTCTGGTATGCCAATGCCGACCAAATAGCAGAATTTTTGGCGGGAATAAACGGAGCATGGGATGCGGATATATGGCGTAAGCTCTTATACGATCATCTTAAAATGACAAAGGAAGAAGCTGTATTAAGGCTAAAGGGAGAATATGCAAACGATGTTATGCTCTACAATGACATAGAAAATGAGGCACTTTCTATGGCTGATTACATGGCTGAGGGTATAATAAACCGCGCCCCGCCGGACAGCATGGTAAGCTCACAGACGGGAATGCCCAGTATCGTCACACCAAAAGTAATGGACGAAACCTATACGGTAGTGCGCGGAGATTCGCTCTGGAAGATAGCTAAGCGCTACAACATAAGCCTGTCCGAGCTTGAAGCAGCAAACCCCCAGATTAAAAACCCCGCTCTCATCTATCCCGGCGACAAGGTGAACATCCCGGTTGCCGCACCTCCAAAACCAACTCCCGCACCCACACCAGTACCTACTCCCACACCTACACCTACTCCGAAACCTCCCGCGACAGTAACTCCTCCCGCACCGCCCTTAGTTACCCCGCCTACTCCAATGCCTATGCCTACCCCAACGCCAACGCCTACTCCAATGCCTACGCCAACACCTACCCCTACTCCCACGCCCACACCCATACCTCCATCGGCGCAAGCAGAGGAGAACGAGGTAATAAGGCTTGTCAATGCGGAAAGGGCAAAGGCAGGGTTACAGCCGCTCGCAAGGAATGCGGATTTATCTGGTGTTGCTAATACAAAGTCCACCGATATGGCAGTAAACGGATATTTCTCACATCAATCACCTACATACGGTTCTCCCTCTGCAATGATAAAAAGCTTTGGAATACCATTTAAAACATCGGGTGAAAATATTGCCTACGGTCAGACCACACCCGCACAGGTTATGAATGCGTGGATGAACTCGCCGGGACACAGAAGCAACATTCTAAGCCCGAATTTTAAGGAGATAGGCGTAGGATATGCAAAAAACAGCAGCGGTGTACCCTACTGGACACAGATGTTTATAGGATAAAAAGCATTATTTATTAAACCTTCCTTTTAAACTAAAAACATATTCATATTAATACTGTATATTTTAATCTTCCTAATAACAAACCCCGTATCGGGAGGTTTATAGATGCATGAAACGGTAAACCCTGCAACCGAAAAACTGACCAGCCTGCCAGACGGCGACAAGCTTAATCTAACCGCCGTCCGGCAGGCAGTGGAAAAATCAGGCTGCGACTGGGATGAGATAAAAGATACTCCCGCCGTGGATAAGGACAAGCGGTGAAAGGAAAAGGAGATAAACTATGAACCTTTCTTTTATTAGTTCTGACTAATGCACCGCGGTTAAAACGTTTTAGCATAACTGAATAATTACACTTGTTTTATTATTATGTATATGTTATTATATGAGGGAGAACTATCGCAAGCAAAGGATAATAGCGTATGAAGCTAAATAGGCTCCTTGAGATAACTACAATACTGTTAAACAAAAAGACCGTCACTGCGTCAGAACTGGCAGAGCGGTTCGGCGTGTCTACCCGCACAATCTATCGGGACATAGATGTGCTGTCCTCGTCCGGTGTGCCAGTTTATTCCTCACAGGGGACGGGCGGCGGTATATCAATTCTGGAGGACTATACGGTAAACCGTACCACACTGTCCAATTCCGAACGCGACAGTGTGTTAGTTGCGTTGCAGACGCTGAAATCCACACGATACCCAGAGCTTGACTTAGTTTTAGAGAAGCTGGGTTCAATCTTTAAAAATAACGCAGAAGACTGGATATCCATAGACTTTTCCCCATGGGGCTCGAACCCCAATTCGTATAATAAGTTCAACGATATCAAAGCGGCTATACTGAGGTGCCATGTTATCGAAGCCGATTATGTCAACGCCCTTAATGAAAAGAGCCGCCGCCGGATAGAGCCTTTACGGCTCATATTCAAGTCACAGGCGTGGTATCTCTGGGGTTATTGCCTTAATAAGCGGGAGTTTCGCATGTTTCGCATATCGCGGTTTAAAAATGTATCGGTTACAGATGAAGGCTTTGACCGTAAAAGGGTGCGCACAACCGAGCAAAAGCCGCAAAGGATTGAGGAGTGCCGCCCGGAAGTCCATCTGGTACTGGAATTTACAAAAGACGCACTCCACCGTCTGTATGATGACTATGACGATGAGCAGCTTGTAATGCTTGAAAACGGCTCTTTTAGGCTGGAAATGTATCTGCCGGAGGATGAATGGGTGTACGGATACATCCTGTCATTCGGTGTAAATGTAAGGGTTATTGAGCCTGCGTATATAAGGGATATAATTAGAGAGCGGGCAGAAAAGGTCGCCGGGTTTTACAGGTGATGAATGGGATAAGGCGATACCATCTATCCTGTTTTAAATATAAAAAATTAAGGAGAGTTATCATGAAACTGGAGATGTTCTTTAACTTTGACGGCAACTGCCTCGAAGCAGTGGAATTTTACGCAAAGGTATTTAAAACAAAGGTGCATAACCTAATGACCTACAAAGATACACCGCCAGACCCCAATTATATTCTACCGGAAGCCGACAAAGACCGTATTATGTATGCCGGAATTGAATTTCCCAACATGGTGGGTATGTTTATGGATGTGCCGTCCGGTTATCCGCTTACTATTGGCAGCAACATAAGCCCGACAATCAGCACAGATGATAAAGAGGAGGTAGTGCGCCTGTTTAGCGAGCTAAAAGAGGGCGGCACTGTTGATACGGACCTATGTCAGACTTTTTTCAGCGAGCTGTATGGTATGGTGACGGACAGGTTCGGTATCAGCTGGCAAATCCTATACTATTCGCGTTAAAGGGGATGTATATATGAGCAGTGCAGAGAATAAAACATTATCAGAACTGTATCGCCTAAATATGGATATTATTAAAAGGCGGTCAAACGGAAAGGTTCTGTGGCAGCCCAGAATTTCATGCTGGTATCTGGACAAGCAGTTTTGCAAATCAGAGCTTCCCGGCAGGTATAAGGGTGCTGATTTAATCGGTCTTTACGAACGTTTAGGCTGCTCTGACAGGCTGTATGACTACTTTAACCCTTGCATAGAGACGCACATCGATGAAAGTGTAAGCTTTGAGATTGTACCAATAACCGACGGTGCGACAGACAGGGATTTTAAGAGAATAATAAAAACCCCGGTTGGCACTGTCACCGAGCTTGTGCGCGGAAACGAGAGCAACTACGGGATGATGCCGTACAAATGGCTTATTACCGATGCGGACGAGCTAAAGGTATTATGCTATCTTGAAGAAGCCACAACCTACAGCTTTAATATGGATACCTATAACGAAAGCTTCAAAAAGGTTTCTCACCTTGGTATTCCGACAGTCTTTCTGCCTCGTACAAACATACAAAAGCTGCTTATCGAGCTGTGCGGGGTAGAGGGTACATACTACATGCTGGCAGACTATCCGGATAAGGTGGAGCACTATTTCAAGGTATTGAGCAAAAGCCAAGAGGGGCTTTTAAAGGTAATCGCCGATTGTCCGGTAGAATCAATAAACTATGGAGATAATCTGCACTGTAAAATTCTGCCCGATTATCTTTTTAGGCAGTACATATTGCCCGAATATGAAAAGCGCGGAGATATTCTGCATAGAGCGGGTAAGTTTATTTTCTCGCATTGGGACGGGGATTGCAGGGATTATCTCAAATATGCAAAAACCTGTTTCCTTGACGGCATAGAGGCGATAACCCCCATGCCGCAAGGTGATGTAACCATTGAGGAGATGAAAGAAGCCTTGGGTGATGATATTGTACTGCTGGACGGTATTCCTGCCGTATTATTTAATGAGGAATACCCGGTTTCGCTTCTAAAAAATGACACGGAAAAGCTTATTAATCTCTTTGCCGGTCAGATAATTCTGGGGATATCGGATGAGCTGCCATCCAATGGTTTAATCGAGAGGGTCGAAATGGTGAGAGACTGGGTAAACGAATTTAATATGCGTATCTAGTATATTTTAATAAGCCCTGTTACATAGATACAATCCGGTCTATCTCATCCTCGTCATTGGCACTGGGGGTGGGAAGGCCGGTTACAAGCTCCCAGTTCTCGACGTGCAGTATGGTCTGCCCCGGAGGGGTAGCGGTCAGCTCGCCTAATGTCTCCATCTCCAGGAAGTGCGGGTTGGTGTAGGTCTCGTAGGACACCCCGAAGTCGGGATACACACCGTCGCGGTTGTGGCAGAAGCGCTTGATAAACGCCACATCCGGCAGAATGTAGAGCGCCCACTGCTTCTCCCCGCTTATACCGAACTTAAAGGGAATGGTAGCATTTTTATCCTGTTTTAGCGTAATATATCGTTTGCCCCAGTACACTCTGGGGTCGCTCATATCGGTGTAAGGCCACAGAGCCAGTACGCGGTTGCCTAGAAAGCCTGTGTCCCTATCGGGCTGGGGTACAATCTCAATTCCGCCCGGACGCATAACCGAGATAGCCCACGGTGCAAAGGTTTTGTCCTTGTCACCGCAGTTTGTGATAAAGTGCTCGATAGTAACACGTGACGAGCCGCTGTCCAGAGTGACGGCGGTTTTTTCCTGAAGATTATTATACATTTGACGCGGCGGAATAAATGTAACGCTGTCGGTACCGGCTACATACTCCACGCGGTCGTTGTCCGGATAATAGGTGTCGGGCAGATATTCGGGAGAAATCCACAAGCGGTGTCCGCCGTATATGTACCATGCCGCACCGGGGTAGTAGGTGTCGTCAAACGCCTGTCCGCTCTCGGTTATCTTTCTGTCTATATCGGTATGGAACACGTTCTCCCCGCCGGGCAGTGAATAATGAATGACACGCGGACCCACATCCAGCGTCACTACTACGCGAGCGAATTCGTTTGTCAGCTCTAAGCACCGTCCGTAGTTTAGGTAGGTAATCTCCTTGTATGAAACAGCCATACTTATAACCACGCTCCTATTCTTGCATAAAATTTAAATGAGTCAGCGTGGTCTCGTTTCGGGACGCTACGCTTTTCGGTTTTTGAGGTTCGTTTCAAACTTACTACTCCTTTTTATATAGAAATATTTGGTGTACAAAGTAAAAATATATCATTCGCTGTCCGGTCTAACCTGATAAACTGCTGAACCGTCTCGTCCTGTGACCGATAGGGCAGGGAATGCAATAAGGGAATTGAAGCCTTTCTCTTTGCCTGTCTTAGTATTTCTGTCCCGCGCTCGTTAAATGCCAGAATACGCACATAGGGCGGTATAAGCTCTATATCCGCTTTAGTTACGCCCAACAGAGCATATAGGACAATCCTTCGTATACGTGCATGTGCGTACCGCTTGGATTTTACCGCCAAATACAGCTCCTCTAGGCTCGTACACTCATGTGCGGCGCGGAATATACGGTTTTCAAGCCCCTCGGACACATCGGGCAGTGCCTTTATCTCCTCGCGGGACATGGTTCTCAGTTTATAAAGTATTGTTCGCTCAATAAATTTTATAGATGCGGGCGCATGTCCCAATTCAAGCTCCCGAACGATTATGTCATATGCCTTAGCGGGGACTAGTCCCTCCATCGCACTGTCTGATAAGAGCTGCTTTCTTATATATGAGGCGCTTGCAATGTCCCCCCGCACAGATGCCTCGTCATGATAAGCACCCAATCGTCTGATTGGTAGCGGTTTTATGGGACTTTTTAAGAGGATGAGCTGTTTTATATACTCCACAGCCAGTATATCATTGGGTGTAACAGGCGGAGACACACCCATTTCCGTCAGTACATGCTCACGAATCGCCGCGAAGGAGCGTCCGCCGGACAGTGCCCTTTGCAACCGCCCGGTGTATTCCTCCGACAAGAGAGCCTGAGCGGTTCTGGTTAGCTCACAAAGCGGAGTGCCCTCGCTGCCAAAGCTCAATGTATCGACTATACCCAGCGCATGTGCGATATACACCCCCGCAAAGGAGAAACGCTCGGCACTAGAACAGCTAAACGGAGCAGGCAGCTCAAGAACAAGGTCAGCCCCTCCCTCTACAGCCATCCTGGCGCGGATACGCTTGTCCATTATGGCGGGTTCTCCCCGCTGTACAAGTGCCCCGCTCATTATCGCGACAATATGTGTGGCGTGCTCGCGGGTTTTTTCAATATGGTAAGCATGTCCGTTGTGAAACGGATTGTATTCAGCTATAATTGCGGCTGTGTACACGTTAACCTCGATTTATTATGATAATATACGATGAATTATCTTGGGGAAGAGTTTTTTGCGCACCGTTTTTCTGTATTCCATTTCCTCGTATGTACGACCGCTCACAAGAGATTTTTTTACTACCGTGTTATCGGATACACTAAAAATAGCGGTTATGGGAATGTCCGCTATTTTCGCCGCACGAAATGCCGCTGCCGTCTCCATCTCAATAGAGTTGCACCCCATGCCCAGGATTTCATCAATATGAGCAAACTGTGCGAATATGGTATCTATACTAAATGTTCTTCCTACATGCCAGTGTATACTGTGTTGTTTACATATCTCGTCAGTAGCACTGACAGTCTTTTTATATAAATCTCTGTCGGGATAAGTTCGCTCTCCGAAACAATCGCTGTCTTTTAAGCTATCCGAAGCGATGTAACGGCTTGCTCCATCTCCACAGATACTATATTCGGGAATTATAATGTCACCTATAGAAATTTCTGCATCCAACGAGCCTGCAGAGCCGATAAAGATAATCCCACTACAGCGTGTCACCCCCAATGAAAGCACTGCGTCAATGAGAACAGGCGCTCCTATACCCGTCTTTATATAGGTGAATTTATTTTTTTCATAGGAAACCTCCCACACCTTTATTGAGGAATAGTCCGATGCACTAATATACCTTGCTTCTCCCAACAACGGCAATGCGGACGGTTCCCACCATGGCGCTATTACTACATGTTCACTCACCTGTTCCGCCGTTATTCCAATTCCATGAAGTAGAATCTCTTCATCACTAGAGCCGAAGCGTCTCATACCATCGATTAAGTCGATATAGTCCATGGGGATATTCCTCCCATACTGGCATAAATGTGCGAAAACATCTAAAACGCCGCACAAATTCTGTGTGTGACGTAAAAATAAGAAAAATACTCTTGATATTTTTAGGTTTCTGTTATATTATATAATATATACTTTTTCCTGTCAACGTATTTAATGTAAAGGGAGTTAATATATGAAGATCTTGGTTGTCAACGCGGGAAGCTCTTCTCTGAAGTACCAGCTTATTAACATGGAAAACGAACAGGTTCTGGCAAAGGGTAACTGTGACCGTATCGGCATAGGCGGACACATCACACACAAAACATTTGACGGACGCGTAATCGAAGAGGATGTGGACTTTAAAAACCACACCGATGGCTTTATGAAGCTAGTAGAGGTGATGACCACAGGTGAAGCGGCTGTCATAAAGGATATGAGTGAGATATCCGCTGTAGGTCACCGTATC
>CAYSTR010000109.1:0-7918 GCA_964433745.1 uncultured Oscillospiraceae bacterium
AAGAGAGATGCTCTTACACTGCTAGAATGTATACAGAAAAGAACAGCGTCCGAGCTTTCGCGTGTAAAGGATAGGGTAATATCTCTGTCCGAGAGGATAAACGCCGTTTCCCCTATGAATGTTCTGACGAGAGGATATGCGATAGCAAAGGATAGAGAAGGAAATGTATTAAAGAGCATTAAAGACATAAAAAAAGGTGATAATATTAGGATAAGGGTAACCGACGGCGAGCTTACTGCCACCGTTTTAGATACAGAAAAAATACAGGAGGATGCGTTTTGCAGGAGAACATAAATACATTCGAGGGTGCTATTAAGCGGCTTGAAGCCATAGCAGCGTTAATGGAAAACGGAAATTCGACACTAGAAGAATCCCTTTCCCTATATGAAGAGGGTACCATTCTAGTGTCCGGATTGAATGAAAAGATAAAAAACGCAGAGCTTAAAATACTGGAGATAAAAGAAGCCGGAAAGGACAAATAGATGAACGAACTGGATAGGCTTTTAGGTAAATACTCTGATACGATAGAACAGGCACTTGACGGTTTTGTTACACCAATTGCCATTCCATATGCGATTGTTCTTGAAGCGATGCGTTATAGCCTATTGTCCGGCGGCAAGCGGATTCGTCCGGTATTGACGCTGGAATTTGCTCATTTGTGCGGCGGGGATGTGTATGATGCACTTCCCTTTGCATGTGCTGTAGAGATGATACACACCTATTCGCTTATACACGATGATCTTCCCCGTATGGATGATGATGACCTAAGACGAGGCAGACCTACCTGTCATAAAGCATTCGGTGAAGCTATTGCACTGCTTGCAGGTGATGCGCTTTTGACGAATGCTTTCACGGTTATGACAGAACCTACTCATTATAAGCAGTATAACGCAGAACGTGTGGTAAGAGCGGTGTCACGCTTGTCGCGGGCTGCGGGGACTGACGGTATGATAGGAGGACAGGTCATTGATATTCTCGTGTCGGGTAAGCCCATGGAGGAAAATGCCCTCTACAGACTTCACAACCTAAAAACTGGCGCACTGCTGGAAGCTGCCTGTACATTAGGGGTTATATCTGCGGGAGGGGATGAAGAAAAGCTAAAAGCGGCCTCGGACTTCGGTAAAAAGCTGGGTCTGGCATTTCAGATATATGACGATATTCTTGATGTAGAGGGGAATGTAGAGCTTTTAGGCAAGACCACCGGCAGTGACGGAAGAAATGAAAAGACGACATTTGTAACACTCTATGGTATAGATAGAGCCAAGGCGATAGGCCGGGAGCTTACAAATCAAGCGATAGCGACGGTGAGGGAGACATTTCACGATTGCGATTTTATAAGAGAACTGGCAATGCAGCTTTCACAACGAAAGAGATAAGGGTGTATATATGAATACGGTTAAGGATCTTTTGTCCAATAAGGTGCTGATTGCCGCTTTGCTGTCATGGTTCAGCGCACAGCTTATTAAGACGGTTCTTTGCTTTATCAAGACAAAAAAGTTCAATATGGAGAGGGTGTTCGGAGCAGGGGGAATGCCCAGCTCCCATTCATCGACTGTGTGTGCGTTGGCGGTAATGGTAGCGCGGGTGGAGGGGTACGCCTCCACCAGCTTTGCTATCGTGTTTCTGTTGGCAGCCATTGTCATGTATGACGCTATGGGGGTACGCAGAGCGGCGGGGGAACAAGCTAAGGTGTTAAACAAGATGATACTTTTAGACTGGCAGAATCTGTTTTCTCCGGAAACAAGCGATAATGAAGAGAATGAGACAACAAGCGAGAAGGCACTCAAGGAATTTCTGGGTCATACACCGCTTGAGGTGCTGGCAGGTGCAATGCTAGGTATTCTTATTGCACTGCTTATTCCTATTGTATAGCTAGAAGGGGAAAAGAAAGTACTAATGTTTCATTCTATGTTTTAAACGCGTATAGGAGCGTGGTTATAATATGCCCAAGAGCCTTTTGGATACATTAAAACTACCGGAAGAGCTTAGATATCTTAAAGTGTCAGAGCAAAAAAGACTGTCGGAAGAGATAAAAGAGCGGATTATTAAGACTGTATCGCAAAACGGCGGTCATCTGGCATCCAATCTGGGTGTGGTTGAGCTGACTGTGTCTTTGCACTGTGTATTCTCCTCTCCGACAGATAATATAATCTGGGATGTGGGGCATCAATGCTATGCCCATAAGCTTTTGACCGGAAGAGCTGATCGTTTCTCTACCATCCGCACTGAAAACGGACTGTCGGGGTTTCCTAAGTGTGAGGAAAGCGAGCACGATGCGTTTCTGTCGGGACATTCCAGTACCTCCCTCTCGGCGGCATTGGGGCTTGCATATGCCAACCGTCTAAATGGCAGAAACGGTATAGTTACCGCCGTAATAGGGGACGGAGCAATGACAGGGGGTCAGTTTTACGAGGCACTCAATAATGCCGGGAAAAGCGGACTTCCGATTATCATAGTTATAAACGACAACGGTATGAGTATATCAAAAAATGTTGGAGCTATAGCTAAGTATCTGTCGGGGATTCGCAATAAACCCGAATACTTTTCCATTAAGGATACGACAGGAGAGCTGCTGCGGAATATTCCTGTTGCAGGCGATTATCTTTTGGCGGGGTCAATGAAGCTGAAAACTGTAGTCAAGGATGTGGTGTACGGCAGTAATATCTTTGAGGATATGGGATTTTCCTATCTGGGGCCTGTGGACGGTCACGATATTAAAGAACTGCTTATAGTACTGCGGCGGGCAAAGGCTTTAAATTGTCCTGTTGTTGTACATGTGGGGACGCAAAAGGGAAACGGATACGGATATGCAGAGCAAAACCCCAAAAAGTATCACGCCGTGTCCTCGTTTAATATAGATATAGGAGCGAACAAACCTGCCGACAGCTGTTTTTCTCTGAAGATGGGGGAGATGCTGTGTACTCTTGCCAGTGAAAATAAAAATGTGTGCGCTGTGACAGCCGCCATGAAGGATTCGACTGGGCTTTCTGATTTTAAGTATTACTATCCCGAAAGATTCTTTGATGTGGGGATAGCGGAGGGGCACGCCGTGACATTCTGCGGAGCGCTTGCCGCGGGAGGGATGCTGCCGGTTTTTGCTGTATACTCGACATTTCTACAGCGTGGGTTTGACCAGCTTATTCACGACTGTGCTATAGAACCCAGACATATCGTACTGGCGATTGACCGTGCGGGGGTTGTGGGCGAGGACGGAGAGACACATCAAGGTCTTTTTGACATACCGATGTTAAGGATGATTCCCGGAGCGACTGTATATGCACCGGTAAACTATAATGAGTTGAATGCGTTTTTACATAAGGCTGTAAACGAGTGTAACGGAATTGCCGCTGTCCGTTATCCTAGAGGCAGAGAAAACGAACAATTGTGCGAATATTCCGGCAATGACTTCGATCATATCCAAAAAGGCGGACGAACACTTATTATTACATACGGCCGTATATTAGGGCGCGTTTTAGCTGCTGCCGACTTATTAATGCAAAGCGGTGTGGGGTGTGATATATTAAAGCTCGGAAAGGTGTGGCCCATTGAGGATGAAATAATCGCAGTCATAAAGAGATACCGCCATGTTCTGTTTGTCGAGGAGGGGATGCAAAGCGGCGGTCTGTCAGAGTGGTTAATCTCATGTGCGACGGAAAATGGGTTTCGAGGTAAAGCAGAAATTGTTGCGGTTAAGGACTTTGTACCCCATGGAGACACCGAAAGGATTCTCGATAGGATTGGATTTTCAGCAGAGAATATCGCAAGACGCGTAAAGGAGCTTAACGGCGTATATGCAAAAGCCATTAAGACTTGATGTTTATCTCACTAATAACGCTCTGGCATCCTCTCGTGAACGGGCAAAATCACTCATTCACAAAGGACTAGTATATGTAGACGGACGGTGTGTCATGAAGCCGTCCGAGTTAATCCCCCAGTCGGCTAATGTACAGTGCGGGGAGGATGACATGCTCTATGTAGGCAGGGGCGGACTAAAGCTTGAAGCGGCGATAAAGGCGTTCGGAATAGAGCTGACAGGGCTTGTCTGCATGGATGTGGGCGCTTCCACAGGCGGATTTACCGACTGTATGTTAAAAGCGGGAGCAAAGCGTGTATATGCAGTTGATGTGGGAACAGACCAGCTTGCCTTGTCACTAAGGTCTGACAAGCGGGTGATAAATCTACAAAAAACCAACTTTCGATATATGAAAAAAACAGATATAGAAGAAAATCTAGATTTTTCGACGGTGGACGTATCCTTTATTTCATTAAAGCTTATCCTGCCTGTATTAAAGGAGTTTTTCCCCGATAATGGCGCGGCTGTGGTGCTTATTAAACCGCAGTTTGAAGCGGGACGAGCTTTGGTCGGGAAGAACGGTTTAGTAAAATCGCAGCGGGTGCATGAACAGGTCGTTTCGGACATAAAGGTGTTTGCGCAGAATATAGGGTTTACGGTAAATGGTGTTATTACGTCACCTGTAAGGGGCGGAGACGGAAACACAGAGTTTTTGATGTATATGACTGTAGAAAATAGGAGCGAGGGCATATGAACATACTGGTTATGCCTAATCTGCAAAGAGAACATGCGGCGGCTTTCACGTCAAGTGTGTGTGAAAAGCTGCATGAGCATGGTATTACGGCGATGATGAACCGCAGCTTTGAGACACTGGTGGATGGTGAATATATCCGTTTCGGGGAGTTTTACGAGCTACTAGGTATTGCTCATATGATTATCGCAGTGGGTGGAGACGGAAGCATAATCCACTCATCTAAGCATTCTCTGGAGCGTGGTATCCCGGTACTCGGTATCAATATGGGAAGATTGGGATTTCTCGCCGCCATTGAGCCGGAGGAGCTGACGCTGCTCTCTCGTCTGCCGGAGGGAGCATACACACTGGACGAACGGATGCTAATTCGAGCGTCGATTATCGGTGCGGACGGTAAGGAGCGGTTTTCCGGGGTAGCGCTCAATGATTTTGTCATATCAAGAGGAAGTCTGTCGCGGATAATTGATATTAGTATATCCTGTATGGGCAAGCGGGTGGGGGATTACCGTGCAGACGGAATAATCTTCTCCACACCCACAGGTTCAACTGCATATTCACTGTCGGCGGGAGGTCCTGTCGTGTCACCCAGACTAGACAGTATAATTATGACACCAGTGTGCCCGCACTCGATATCAGCTTGTTCCATTATGTTTTCGCCGTCAGACTGTATAACGGCAGCGGCTCATCCGGGGACAGCCGTATACATCACGATTGACGGAGAGCAGTCCGAGCGTATTGAGCCGGGGGAGCATGTGAGAATATCTAAAGCAGACGAGAGGGTAGCTTTGGTTACATTAAAAGAGAGAGCATTTTATGAGGTGCTAAACGAAAAGATTTCCGGTAGGAAGTAGCTTTGTGAAGGGGTGGGGTAGATGAAGCAGAAGAGGTGCGACAAGCTGTTGGAGCTTATAGAGCGGTACAGCATCAGCACACAGGATCAGCTTTTAGAGAAGCTTTCAGAGGCGGGCTACAATGTGACGCAAGCAACGGTGTCGCGTGACATTAAAGAGCTTCGCATAATTAAGACGCTTGTAGATGGTGAGTACAGATACTGCCGGGACGGCAGAGTTAATAAGAGCGACAGCAAGGACAAGCTCATGAACATCCTGTCCGAAGCTATACTGGGTGCAGACTATGCGGGTAATATCATCTCTGTGAGATGTCCTGTGGGTATGGCGATGGCGGCTTGTACAGCTATTGATAGCTTAAACCCAGAGGGTGTTGTGGGTACTTTAGCAGGAGACGATACAATCTTTATCCTCATGCGGGATGAAAAGACATTATTAAAGCTCACGGAGTTTTTAAACCGATATAGGGGCAGGTAGGTGTGATATGCTTTCCGAGCTATATATAGAGAACATTGCCGTAATAGAACAGGCTACAGTGACACTGGGTATGGGGCTGAATGTCCTGACCGGTGAGACTGGTGCGGGTAAATCGGTGCTCATTGGTGCTATTGGTATGATTACCGGCGGACGGGTATCTAAAGAAATTATAAGAACCGGCGCTCAAAAAGCGCGGGTCGTGGCGGTTTTCTCCGATATTGACCCGCAGCTTGCCGCAAAGCTAGAGGAAATGGGTTTTGCCGCTGACGGAGAGCTTCAAATTGGGCGCGAGCTGACAGTCGAGGGGAAAACCTCTGTGCGTATAAACGGTATTCCGGCAACGGTGGCGGCACTTCGCGAGATGTCCCCTCTGCTTATGGATATACACGGTCAGCACGACAATAACAGTCTTACCAATTCGTCGGTACAACAGCGTCTGATTGACAGGTACGGCGGATATGACGAGCTGCTAAATAATTATCGTAATAGCTATAGAGAATATACCCGCATAAAGGGTGAGCTTAGTGCCATTAATACAGACGAAGCAGAAAAATCAAGACGAATAGATATGCTCTCTTTTCAGATAAAGGAGATTGAGCAGGTGCGACCGGTTGAGGGTGAGGAGGAGAAGCTCACTGATAAACGAGATATGCTGCGTAATGCGGAAAAGATAGCGGACAACCTAAAACGTGCATACATAGCCGTCACAGGCGGAGAAGAGGATTACGGTGCGCAGGGGCTTGTCTCGGCGGGAGAGCAGTACCTCTCAAAGATAGCGCGTTACTCTGATGATTTCGCGGTTTTGCTTACTAGATTTACCGGAATATCCGATGCATTGGGTGAATTAGGGGAGGAGCTTCGTGCCTATACGGAGGAATTAGGAGCGGATGATGGCGAGCTTGATAGGATTGAGAATCGTCTCGATGAGCTATACCGTCTCAAACGCAAGTACGGTGCTACGATTGAGGATGTCATAAGCTTTTACACATTGTCCGTAGAGGAGCTGGATGGGATTGTTCGTTCGGATGAACGCATTGAAAAACTCTCTAAGGAGCTTACTGCGGCTAAGAAGAAGCTTTTTGACCTTGCAGAGAAGCTGTCAGAGGAGCGTATGAGTGCTGCCGGACGCTTCACCAAAGAGGTGGAGGAGGGGCTTGCGTTCTTGAATATGCCGTCTGTGTGCTTTACCATATCGAACGAGCGCACAGAACCCGGTTCAGACGGAATAGACAGCTTAGAGTTTCTCATAAGTGCTAACAAGGGCGAACCGCCAAGACCGATAGCGAAGATTGCATCGGGCGGCGAGTTGGCACGTATTATGCTATCCATAAAAAATGCATTGGCTCAAAAGGACGAGATAGAGGTACAGGTATTTGACGAAATAGATGCGGGTGTCAGCGGCAGAGCGGCAACAAAGATAGGCATTAAGCTAAAACAGGTATCCGGGACGAGACAGGTCATATGTATTACTCATCTGGCGCAGATTGCCGCAATGGCAGACACTCATCTGTTGATTGAGAAAAAGGTGAGGGAGGAGCGCACCTTTACCGAGATAATAAATCTTGATATGGACGGACGTGTGCAGGAGCTGGCAAGAATTATGTCCGGTGCACAGGTGTCTGCGGGGGTGCTGGCGAGTGCAAAGGAGCTTTTAGAGCAGAGCATGGCAGCAGCTATTCGGGATTGACCGGCGGAACACCCTCCTCTGCCAGTGCTTTTTGTGCAACGTTTAGCTCTATCATATCAGCTAGTGCAACTAGAAAGACCGAGAGAAGTTCCATCTGTTCTACCGTGAGGGTATTATTGAGGTATCCTGCCGCAAGATATACCACAGCAGAGAGATCAGGAGCGTTCTTTTTACAATTTTTCATAAATTCATACCGGGGTTATATGTTATTCGGTAAAAAACGGCTGTTCCCGGATATATTCACCTCCCTACAGTATATGCTTTTTATTCTGTTCGGCGATAAGAATAACCCCGGTATGAACACATATACATACCGGGGTTTATTTACTCATTCTAATTATTCGGGTTGCGAAAGCTGCTCG
>CAYSTR010000110.1:0-7866 GCA_964433745.1 uncultured Oscillospiraceae bacterium
AATAAACTAACCTTTCTGGCTGCGTATCTCTGATGTGAATATTCCTGTTTAAAGAAGAAATTCCGTGTTGCCCGAAGAGCTGCCCGCAGGGTTTACGCAGATTATGCGCTCTCCTAAGGCATCATCTATAATACCAGTCTGTTGTTTTCCGCTGCGAGCCGCTTTTAGATATATGTCGTGCACACTCTTACTGGTATGTATACCAAATGGGAACAAACAGGGAAGATTCCTGTCCACACCGGTGAACAGTGCTCCGTCTACGTAGTATGCGCTCGAGGTGTACACATCCCGAGTACCCATTTGGAGCTTTAGATATTCGTACTCCTTGGAGGTGTATCGTGACGGTGAGGTTATTTTATCGTAGCTTTCGCTAGTAAAGAGTGCGCGTAACAGGCTTCCTTGATCCGCGACCTTTGTTTTGTAGGTATCATCAAGAGCACCGGAATATGTATAGTAAGAATATGTTCCAAACAGCCCCAAAGCCAGAATCATAAGCGGGATGCTTGCAAAGATTAGCTTTACAAATATTGTTCTGCTCCCCTTAATGTAGCGTTTCAGCCCCCAAATAATTAGAAGCAGAATAAGAAACGCCAATGCAAAGAAAAGCACCCGACCTGCACATTTCCAAAACAGCTTAAAAAAGCCGTACCTTACGTTTGAAACCACAAAGTAACTGCCATACTGGCACACCACCAGCTCGGACATGCCGCTCACCTTAGAACTGACCACCGCCGTAAAGTTTACATCCTCACCCGGCGGGGTGTGAAGCTCTGCCACGTCGCGCCCTGTATAGGAGATATCCCCCATTCCGTGACCGCCCTCGATGATATACTCCCAACGCCCGTTGTCTGTATATACCCGGAGTATACCACCATCCCGCTGTGAGCCTATAACAATCTGACTAGAAGCTGCGCCCTCGCTTATAAATGAAGCATATGCATAGCTTCCGTCCTCATTGGGATATAGCTCTGTGGGTGATGAAGTTCCCTCTTTACTTAAAAATATCTTACCGGATTTGGATAGATACGCTGTATCAGTGCCCACCGCCGCCACTTTATATACTCCCTCGGCGGGTAGTGTCGGATATGTTCGGGTCTGCTTTATTGATACACCGCCTTTTTTTAAAGTATCAAGATCAATCGCAGTTCTTATAAGCTCTGTACTGTCTTGATTTACACCTGTTAAAACCACCGAAGTGGAAACCGTCACACCAAGATATCGTATGCCAACTAACTCGTCTGTATCAAGTCTTACTGTTTTGAGCCGTACGAAAGGAACAAACCCGCTCTTATACACGCTTAGTTCCTGTCTGTCACTACTTCGCCCGTCACTTAACCCTGCATAATGCCGGATAAAATATAAATTCCCCTCTTCATCGGTACTCATATCGGCTACTATTGCTGTAAGACCGTCTGTAGTGCGTGAAACGGAAAATTCCTGCAAAAGATACCCGTTACTGTCAATCTGTGAGAAGTTAATCTTGTTACCGTCATATTGAGCTATCCATGACTTACCCTGTGTATCGGCTGCAACCGCCGCAAGATTATCTATACCACCCGGTACGTCTAACAGAGCACTAAAAACGGCAGACACAATAACCATGAGCAATGTCAGCCATATAAGCCATTTCCCCAGTCTACCCAATTCCTTCATCATACAGTTAACGGCCCGCCTTTGGTGTTTTTTAGACTTTTATATGTTTTCCTCACCCAGATAAACATTACCTATCATTTCCATACCGGAGTAAAAGGTGTTTTCTCTAGTCCTTCTCGTGTATACCGCTCTTACCGACAGCTGATATACCAGAAAAACCAATGTGACGGTCACTATAATGAGTATAAATACATTCATCGGTTTCCCGACAATATATTTATAGCATGAAGTGAACAAATCTAGTATACGGGCAAGTCCCGTGCGTCTTACCCGCAGTGTGTCAGGCAGGGATTTTACAAAGGTAATAAGCTGATTAAAGGATGTGAATGCACGGCTGGTCACCTTTTTGTACATCAGACGCAGTTCATTCGGATACCGCTCTATCTCTCCGTTTAGGCGTTGTTCAAAGTCCCGGGAGAGAAGCTCAAATACATAGCTAGAAAGCTCATAGAAGAATGCTCCGTCCTGTCTCGGCTGGCGCAAACGGGAAAAATCCAAAAAATAGTTGAGATATACGTCTCCGTCGGGTGATATGTTTATATTTATCTCATTTAACATAAGCCGCCCAATGTCGCCGGTCAGCTCTGTCTTTGCTATCTCGGTGATTAGGCTCAAAACCATATCACGGCGTTTCGGAAAGTTATTTATATTTATCTTCTCACGTTGTAATAAGCGGTTTTCCGGATGATAAACAAACACAAGACATAGAGCATCCTTATCCGAAAACGAGCCTATAAAATCACTGTTTTTAGAAAACAAACCCGAGACCGACATGCGAAAGACTATATCCTTAGATATCTCTTTATCGAATATCGACAGCACCGTATAGTAAACCCCTGAATCGCGTTTTTTATCAATAAAAACCGACGCATCGTTTACCTCGTTGCGAAAAACAGTACGAACCGATTCCAGCTCCATGTTAAGTGCGCTTAACATATCCCTATCCTATCTCACTTATTCTCTGTGTTAGATGCTTTTGACGATTCTTCCTTTTTCATCTGTGTCACTATAGCAAATGCATGTGTAAACACAGTCGGATCGCTTATCGCCTCTATCCTTATTTCGTATACACCCTCCTTGGCAGAAGCGGTGTATAGTCCGTTATTGTCAATACTGCCGCCCTCGGCATCCACAAGACTGTAACGACAGGCCTCCGCCGGGAATCCCATAAATATAGGCGTAATGTGGGCAGTCCCCTTGGGTTGGACGACTATAGTATCGGGATTAACTATAATGTGTCTCTCGCCGTCTATATCGGAACGCACCTGCTTCCCGACCTCACCTAAACGCATAGCAAACCACCGTATACGAAGACTAATAAGCCCCGATGCCTCCTTTGGCTGTACACCAGCGATAAACGTTCCGCGTTCGGGTAATACCTTGACGGCGGTGGATACGTTATAAATCCTCTCCTCGTCCCGCTTTATACCGTCATAGGCGAAAAGCCGGATATCACCGAGAATTATCTCATTGGTCTCGCCTCCCGATTGAGCGTTCCCCGAAATGTACTCCACACCAATCTCGACATAGACAGGACCTTTACCCAATCCATGCATGATTTCTTCCGAAAACACCGGTTCTTTCGTGCTGTATCCCATCCCCAGACTAATATCAAACACGCCGCTCGCTGTCATCTTTGTCGAATCGGGGTTTTCTGCTCTGCGCGAACGGATTTTATCAGAATTATCCGGTACGTACTCCGAGGCCGCCGCTATAAGTCCTGTTTTTCCATAGAAGCTTTCTAGCCGCTTTAGCTGCATAAGCTGCTGCGCATTATATGAAAACTGTGAAAACGGAACGGGGATTACCCTGTCTATCAGCATGGAGGACTTCTGCCTAAACAGCTCTATCTTAGCAATCCAGAGCTTTTCGTCTAAACTGTCACCTAACGTTCTGTCCATGGAACGCTGGTAATAGGTCTGCATATAGTGACCGGTCAAATCCTTTTCTACCGGCTTTATCTTTACGTTCTTACGGTCACGGATAGAAAAGCTTTCACTGTCCTTTTGTACCACTATCCCGCTTATTTGTGCGGTTATCTCCCCTCCGCCCCAGATGTGCGGCTCTGGTCTAAGTACTAAGCGCTGTCTTGCCGTCTGTCCGCGGGAAAGTCTCAATCCGCTAAGAGCTACCCTGTGCTCGTTTGAACCGTCAACACCCTTAAGGCCCGGTGTTTCAAAGAGATAGCCGACAGAAAAGTCCGATGTGCCAAGGGAACGCTTTATTATCTCGATTTCCACTACAAGATCCGTATCGGTAAGCGCCAACCTCGGGGTGTACTGTATCACGCTGATGTCCTCATCCGAGAATATGGTGACCGACTCGACAAACTCGCTTAGAGGGTCGATTATCTGTGCTACCATGCTCTCGTCTGTGAGGGTGAGCCGGAATCCCTCCTGTATCTTGCCGAAACAGGGTTCTCCGCGCTCTCCGAGAGCATTATATACCTCGTCTGTGGGCTGCTCGTCATAGCGGATGCTAAGATAAGCGCATGTAGAGGTCAAATCGTCGTACCCCTCTATCGTGGATAGCTTTACAACCTTTGTCTCTGGTACAACAATCTCCCGACCGGATGCGTCAAAAGCGCAGCCTGCCTGAATAATTACAGAGCTGTCATCCGCCGCCACTACGCCCATACCCGCAACGATACCGTTAGCGCCGGTAAGACGGTTCACAAAACGCCGCTTATCGTTGAAGTAACGCTGTTCGGCCTCGAAATCCCTTGTAGTCAGGAGCTTGCCGAAATAATAACTGTTCCTCTCAAACGGAAAGTATTTACGGTTTTGCATATTCCGCCCCACCTTTTTTATAATAAAGCTTTAACTTTTCTTTTCTTGCCGCGCCGTACCCCCATAATGGTAAGCACCGCGATACCGGCAGCCAAAACACCCGCACCGACAATCATATAGATGTAAACCGGGATTCCACCAGAGGAGGCTTCGTCAATAACCTCCGGCACTGCAATCGCATACTTGCTGAAATGGTCAACCACGGCAAATGCCACATTACTGGCTCTTCTAGTCGCAAACTGTGTTACAGTTCCGTTGTCGTTTAACCGCACAATCATGACGACTGAGTCCTCATACCCCTCGGGTATCATAAGTCCCAGCTCCACCGAGTTCTCCGACGAGGGCTGAACTATTTCATCGCCGCTCATAAGGGTCACATCATATAATGCGGCAATGCTCATCTCGTATGTGCGCTTCACCGCATCCACCGCTTCGGAGGATGGATTCCAGTCACGCGAAACCTTTAGACTGACCCCCTTAGGCAGTGCATCCGCTTTGGCGGAGACTACAGCCATTGTTGCGGCATCCTTTAATACTATATCGCTGAACTTGGGTCCCTCGCCGCTCCCGATAAACTGATCAAAGGTGAACAGTCTGCCGGTATTTTGTGTCAAGTCAGGTTCTTCCGGTTCAGGCTCTTCCGGTTCGGGGTCTTTTAATGTATAGGTTACAATATTAACGACACTGGGAAGCATCTTGTCATAGATAGCTATCATTTTAATAGTGACCGGATTGGTTATTGTTATCTCGCCGTTATACATCTTACAGTCCGACAGATTATCCTTGGTGGGAGTAGGACCGTTTAATGTGTAGTAGATTACAGCCTTTTCCGTCGTGGTCGTAAGCGCTACCTTAGTGCCGGATTCGACCGCACCGCTCTTTATACTGGCGGTGGGGGCAGCTACCTGGTCTGTTAGAGTATATACATACTCCGCAACAGTACTTTCCAGCTTATCATCCGCTTTTGCAATAGCCTTGAGAACCGTAGAGCCGGTAAGCGTTATGGGAGCAGTGTAGAGCTGACTTGAAACTGTCGGATCACTGCCGTCTAAGGTAAAGTATATCTTACCGTCCGGAGCGGTTAGTGTTATCTTTACTCCGGGGAATATTATAGCACCGTTCTTTACATCCGCTCCTGGCGGCTGGGTTTGAGCCATGATGTTGAAGCTAAAGGTTGCGGGCGGGGTCGAGGTCTCACCGGTCACGGCTATAACCTTTAGCGTGAATTTATCCCCCGGCTTACCTGTTACCTTTACGGTAGTGCCCTTAGTGGATTTGTTGGTCGGCTCTTTTCCGTCTGTTGTGTAGTAGAGAACCGCACCGGTCACCGAGCTTGAAATAGTTATCTCATCACCCGGTTTGACTGTTGTTCCCGCAGCCGGATTGGTACTTAGAACCTCTCCCGCCTTACTCACGGTATAGCTTAGTGTAACGACATCACTGGGGGTAAGCCCTGTTTTAATTGCAATAGCCTTTAGGGTCACGTTTGCACCCTCCGCTGCATCTACCACAACGTCCGTACCGTAAATACGCGCCTTATTGGCGGCATCTGCCGGGTCACTGCCGTCCTTAGTATATATGACGGTTGCACCCTCCGTCTCACATTTAAGTGTTATTGTCGAACCCTTTGCCACCACACTTCCGCTCTTTACAGACGACACAGGTGCAGCTACCTGATTGGCCAATGTATAGGCGAAGGTTGAGATAATACTGAGAACACCGTCCTTTTCTGCTAAAGCCTTTATTGTAGTGGTCTCATTTAACACGATGGGTTCATTTGCATCAAATATCTGGCTCTGGTATGGTATGGGGTCTTTAGGGGAGTTAGTTCCAGTGGCAATTTCATAGTATATCGTCGCCCCGGTGGTGGTAGTGGACAGCTTCACCGCCGTACCGCGTGTCACAGAACCCTGCACAGGCTTTGCCATAACGGCTTGAACTGGAGCGGGAAGCTGAAAGGTGTATGAAACCGCCCCGCTATCCTCCAACCCCGGTTTAAATGCGGCTGTATGAATCACGATGAACTGTCCGGATTTTGCATCATCAGGTACACGTATGCCAACAGAATCATCATAGAGAAGTGTATCTGCGTTAGATGGTCTGTATCCTGTGGCGGCATTGTATGTAACCATCGGTTCGCCTTTATATGAGTAGAATATTACCGCCCCTGCCGTATTAGATCTTAGGCTTATCCTATCACCCGGTTTTACTGTGGCTATCTTGCTTTCAGTTGTTTCGGGGGTGGATGTGGGAACGGCTACTCCAGGGTTTATGGTATAGCTGTAAGTCTTTGCTGCACCGTCGGAAAATGCTGCAATATCGCCGCCTGTGAAGTGCGCGGTCACTGTCAGCTTGGTATTTGGACTGCCGGAGAGTGTAAGCGGAATATCGTAGCTAGGTGTTATGGGAGTATCCTCTGTCCCATCATCCTTTAAAAACCTAACAAGCGGGGTGGTGGGTTTATATATACCGGTTGTTTCAGCCTCACCAATTTTAATGGTATAGTTTACATCTGGAATAAGGGAAAACTTATTCCGGTAAATATTCTCGTCAGTACCTGACTGTGCGATAACTACAGGAATATAATCTTCAGGACTTGTCTGAACCTGCGTGTAGTTATATGTGTTTTTTATCTTAGTTAGGTCACTGATGTTTGCCTCATAATCTGCACGTTTAATATAGTAGTTAGGTCTTAACTCTATGGGTAAAAATGCTTCCGGGACAATAAAGTTTATGGCTTGACCATTCTGTACACCTCTGTTTGCGGGCAGGGTTGATATAGGTGTTCCATAGGAGGTTCTTATCCTTATGGTCTGGCTGACCGCTAGTGAGTCCGGAAAGTTATCTCTTGATTGATAGGTTTTTAATGTTATACTGGTTTGATTGCTAGGAAGGGTTATAGTCGTGTCGTTTGGTATAAACCGCGCACTTGTTGATTGATTAATGGAATAATAGTAGTTCCATCCAGACATACCGGTTATGATAATCTTTGAACCGGGTTCATAGTATGTATCCGGGTATACATCGCTGTCAGTGGTACTCCCCTTTGATATTATCCTTATATTTGGTGCGGGATTCTGGGGTTTAACGGAAAATGGTATGGTTTGTGTCATCAAATCACTCTGCTTATTGTTGGTTTGATCCACTGCAAACGCTTTTACATACAGCACATTCCAATTTCCCTCTAGCAATGATGAGGGTAGACTAATCGTATCTCCCCCCGATCTAAGACTACTGGATGATAACGTGGGATTAGTCATACTATTTGTATCAATAGTGTAGTAGATTACTGTGTTAGTATCTTTTATTGTCCCCTTATAACAAGTAAGGGTAACCTTTACATCATTGTTGTCTTTTTGTACCTGCATAACAGGACGGATGACACTGTCCGATGTGATGTAATTATTCTTTCTATTCTTATCCC
>CAYSTR010000111.1:0-7831 GCA_964433745.1 uncultured Oscillospiraceae bacterium
TAGGTATTCATCAATCATCGAAGGACTAAACAGCAGGTCGTTTTGACTGCCGAAGTCATCGGTCACCTGAGTAATATCTATCATTCCCTGTGCGGCTTCCAGGATGTTCTTTACATGGTTATAGTGAAAATCCTGCAGCCTGTCAAGAATATACCATGCTAGCTCCGGATTTGCCGCCAGATCCACACACATCTGCTCTGTTCCGCGGATACAGTCATAGGCATATGTAAGAGAGATATACCCGCCAGATATGGCATAACCCTTGTATTGCTCACATTGCTCGGCAATATCAGAATAATCGAACATATCGGTTGAGGGGAATGTATAACACTGCTCAATTTCCTCTATGGTTTCACAATGCTCTATAGGTCTTCTTACGGGTTCTTCATAATATCCGCTGCCATCGGGCAACAAAATCTGTTTGTACTCTATATCCCAAAGATTTCGTCTGTCTACTGTCATCTTGGGTGTCACGTTAAATATAAAATCCATGTCTAACGCTTTGGCGAAATCCAAGTAGCTATTAACCTTTAGATGATTAAAAAGCTTGGTGGTCATTTCGGGTACACCCCAGTAATCTGTTGGTATCCGATCAAGGGGCTTGTGTTCTATTGCCGCCATGATTCGCTCTCTGTGTGTCATTTCGCTCATAAGCAGTCCTCCTGAAATTTTATATATTAGCACCCTACTGATATATGTTTGTTAAGCTTATTATATATGCTTATTTAAGAGTTGTCAATTATATTTCATTGCTATCATAAAGAAACGATACGGGAACTATCTCGCGGGTTTGCATGGTACTTAGCCATTCAAGCTTTATCCCTCCCTGACCCTTTATAATGATGGGATACCTTTCACCGGCTATTAATGGTATCATACCGGACTTTACGCACTCATTCTTCTCTGCGATACAATCTAACACGATCTTTCCATCCAGTGACAGGCTTAAATGACCTGTTCCGGTCAGAAATAGGGCGTAAGCATTGGAATAGCGCGGTACGATGAAGCCGGACATGATAAAATATCCGTCACACTCCGGTATTTTAGCTTCGGTATTTTCATGTACACATATCCGTTTCCGGTACTGTGCGTCGGCATAAATCTCCAGTAATAAACCCTTTCCTCCGCCCCATATAAATGTCTGACCGGGAATGTAGGGCGGGACAGGCTTTAACAGTGACGGTTTATCTGCCGCATACATATCAAGCTTATCAAGGTAAGGCGACAGGTCAAGATTAGCGTCTTTAGCGATTACAAACTCCCTATCTAAGTAAATAGTGTCTCGTTTTGTTAAAGGCTCGCCGGGACGATGTATGTGCAGCTCTTTAAATATATGTATTTTTTCAGAGAACAACTCTGTGACCTTGAGGAATCCAACTCTTCTTTCAAAGTCCAGCTCAAGCTCGCACCAAAATTCGGGGAAGAACAGCGGCAGCCTGATTAAAGGGGCAAAACCGTCTCCGTACGGCATCCGTACAGGGGAGAGCGCAAGCCACCCATTTGTGACATCAAAGGCTATTCCGGCAAGCACATCGGTGAGAAACCAGGTGACAGGTGTTGTCATGTAGTTGACAGGACCCGGAAACCACAGGTTTTGAGACCAGCTCCACCCATTTCTCAGATGGACAAGAGAAATGTGCTCCAGTATTTTAAGACCGTCACGGACGCGCCCTGTTTGAATAGCTGTCATGGCGGTATAACATTCGAGATAGAACGGCCAGCACTGTGAGCCAGGCATGTCAAGGCTTGTCTGTGTGCTCGTATCCCAGAGCTTTGCGCTGTAATAATCGGGACACTGTCCCACAGCAAGTGTGAGCATTGCATCAAGAGCAGAGGTTATCTTTTTATAATCCTCTGTCCCGGTGAGATCGCTAAGCGCCGAGTATCTCGTCAGAAACTCGCCCGCCAGTTGACCGGAGAATATTATGTTTTGCTCTATCTCGGTCATATCCTTATCGCAGCCTAATGAGTAGAAACCCATCTTTTCGTTATAAAGCGTGTTTAATGTGTCTCGCGCCTTTATAAGACGGTCTTGCACCTTTTTTGAAGCACTGTTGTTTCCCAGCTTACCAAAAAGATAGTCGGCAGACACCAAAACAGCTATATAAAGAGATGCCGCAAAGATAAAGATATCAGGATGAGTGTGATCGTCATAGGTGGTATATGCCACCGGTATACCGGAGGGTTCACTCACGGTAGAATAAAGCCATTCTAGTGACGTTTCCAGAATAGGGGCGCATTCCTTTAGAAGAACCATATCACCAGTCTGCATGAACTGTTTTGCGAGCATAATAATCCATGCGCCGGTATGATCCATCATCTGTCCCTCCGGAATGGGGGAGCTTCCGTCGGTATTAGCCAGTGCACCGTAGTAGTTGAGGATATAGTGTATAAGCCCTTTATTCTTGTGCTGTGTCACCTCAAACAAACGATTCTCTACTCTATCCAATGCCGGAAATAGCTTTTGGCAGAACGGATGAGAAGCGAGCTTTTGATCGAGCGTACCGCCCAGTCCGCCCATTAGTCCCTCGATGACGGTGAAAAGCCCCTCTTTATTAAGCACACTGTTTGAATATACGGCATATGCGGAGTTGATGAGCTTGAATTTCAAGAAGTCCGGGAGAGTACTTTTTAAAATCGGTTCATGCCACTTGTTTACTCCGTCCAGTATGAGCTGTCTGCTCTTTATAATGAACCCGCACAATGTGTCGGCGCTGTCTGCGATGTTATGATAATATTTTCCGTAGTCGGCTGTACCGAAGTAGGAGCGAGGGTCACGCCCCGACATTGCCCTGTCCGGATACGCATCAATAGACGGCGGGTCGGCATACCACATGATTAAAAACCGTACAGTCTTGGTTTCTCCGGGAAGCAATGAGAAGCTGTATGCCAATGCGGAATCAGATGTGTCCTTGTCAGGGGAGCTAAGGTGTGTCTCGGTAAACTCGGGAGCTTCGGGAAACTGTCCTGTCTCGGCAAAGCATTTCCACGCCTTGGCAGCGTCTGATGGGGAAAATCGGGGGAGTATAGAGAGCTTATCGCCCTCGTTTTCACACAGCACCAGAAAGGAGGAGTTGTAGTTTTGATATGTCCATTTCACCGGCTCTAGTGGCTCTTTGGCGTATTGGATATAACCGGTAAAGCCATCCTTACTATACCCGCGAATATATGTTTCGGGGGGATTAAACGCAGGCCAATGCTCGCCGTTTACCGACATGTAATCTACATCATCACCGACCATCGGCAGGGAATCCATATTAGGTTGATCCTTTAACCCCCGACCGATTAGGTCTCCCCACGAAAGGGCAGCCGAGATAGTCTTATCTATATTCTCGGTGTTTTGCACAGTCAGCTCCAGCCATGCGGCTGGGAGGGATGAAAGGGTAATATCGTGAGGGGTCAGACCGGAATAGCAAAATAATGAAGCATTAAGATTTAGGGGGGTGTCAAATGATAGATTGACTGTGGGGAAGAGACCTGTATAGGTAGTGCTCTCACAGCCGGTCAGACCGAGATCCCACGGCTCGGGTGCTAACGGATGACGATTTTCCTCGTGTACATCCCGCTGTAGACGGCAAGCCTTATTAACTGCTCCGCCGTCATACAGAGCAAGGGAAAAACCAAACGGACACGGAAGCGTGTTGCGCTGAATGTTTCCCACCATCATCCGCGTAAAATGTCCTGTGGGCGATATAGAGAAACAGCCCGCTCCAATACCGCCTAAGGGTACGCCGGACGGGCCGATGTGATTTTTTAGTGCCAGATAATCATATGCGTTATTCATTTGTTGCTCCGACTTTTTACCGGCAGACGTTTGACAAGTATTGTCCTACGTCTGCCGGTATAATATGCTTACTATTTTTTAATCCTTACGGTAAATGATGCATTGGCGTTTACAGGAAGTATAACACTGTCGCCCTCAATAACAGCAGAGCTGTGTGCAAGCGGTTGTTCGTGGGTATCGGTTACACATGCAGCTGATGGGGTGAACAATGTCTTTATTACGGCACGTGTTGTGCATCCGTTCGGCTCGTATCCACGGACGATAAGGTCACCGCTGCCGTCCTCGGCAAGCTTAATGGCACTTACCATCACGTCCCCGGTAATACCGAAGAAGCTGCCGGTAACAGGGAGCTTGCCGTCCTGCGCTTTAACATCCACCGTCACATTGGGATGGCAGAATATATAAGAGGTTGACAGGAGTGCTTTTGCGTCCGGATTTGTGAGCACACCTATACCAAATCGGAAGCTGTGGTCACATACCTCCGGAGTGGAGTCAGGACCGTATGAGCCGCGAATCAAATCTACTGACATTTCGTTTTCAAATCCGCGGAAGCCGTACTTGGTGTCGGTCACGAGCATAAGTGCGGTATCACCGTTTCTTACGCAAGAGAAGCTCTGAGCGGGAACATCGTAACGTATCTCGTCGCGCTCTATAACACCAAAGGGGATGTCGTACTCGTACTTCTTAGCTTCAAAGTTAAGCGGAACAGAAAAGTTTAGCTGCGGAACAAACTTTTTATGAATCCCAAGCTCTCGCCAACGGCAGTCAACCTTAAATTCGAGAACCGGGCTGTTTTTTGGCAGAGATATCTTTACGGTCAATGAGGAATTTTTAAATGGCACTTCATAAGACATGCTCTTTATTAGTGAGCCGGATACATCAGAGGTTACGCGCACACTGTCCACGATGGGGATGACATTCATGTAGCGTCCTACCCACCATGCGGTCATACCCGCAGAATCGTCCTCTTCAATGTAGCGGAACACACCGCCCTTGTCAGAACCCTTTACCAGCTCTTTCCCGGAGGCTTTATCAACCAATGAGATAAGTCCTGCGTTGTGTACGTCAAATTCCGCCTTTAAGAATTCATTCTCCATAATATACACAGGAGGCTTGTCGGTTCTCGGGTCATTCGGTACAGAGAAGCAGCTGCGTGTATCCGACTCGGTAAGAAGCAGTGTGCGGTAACCGAATGCCTGAACCTCTGCATCCACAGCCAGACGGAAGTAGCGGTGACCCCAGTAGTGTTGAAGCTTGTCGTCCAATAGCTGGAACTCCACCGGCTGACCGTTTTCATCCGTCAGCTTGACCTTATTCATGTTGCCCTGCCAATCCCATACGGTAATGACCGAGGGCAGACGGTTTACAGTCCCTGCACTGGAGAAAATGCTAAACAGTCTCGAAATACCTCTGGTGTGACCGGCGCTGGTGAACTGGAAATCCCCTACGCCAAAGCCGACGCCCGCACCCTCCGATACGGAATCGGGCAGGAAATCATCCTCTGGCAGCATAAAACGTGTGTTGAGATTGGCGGCTATACTGCGGATAGCGGCGCTCTTTCTCGTACCGGCAGCCGCCATTGTGCGCTGGAACATACCCAGAGCATACTCACGGGTATCGGTTACGCCCGAACCGGGAAGAATGTCGTGGAAGTGGCTGAACAGAACATTTTCCCATGCATCGGCAAACGCCCCTGCATTGTAGCGGTAGCCGCCGATAAGCTCGGATATTGCGCCGAAGGCTTCTGCTTCACCGAGGGTTGCCTCCGCTATGCGGTTAGCCATCTTTATACGGCTCTGTGAGGTATAGCATCCGGAGAAGATAAAGTTAAGCTCATGGTCTACCTCGGGCAGATCGAGGTTTTCAATATAACGGAAGAAATCTATGTAGCGTCCAAACTTAATTGTAGGGTAGCAGGGCCAGGAGTTCATATCAATAATCCTGTCCAGATCACGGCGGGTAGCTCCGCCGCCATGGTCACCTACACCATACACATGAATCATACGGTCAAGCTTGTTCTTCACGCAGAAATCCGGAACATAGAGGAATGAACTGGGATTGATAGCATCCATGTACCATGTAGGGTCGCGGAAAACAGTAATCTTAGCTCCGGAGGGGGACTTCCAACGGTAGATATGGTGCTTATCATATCCGCGGCAGTGATAGTAGTATTTTACGCCGCCTTGATTCATTATCTCTGGAACATTTAGATTGTGACCAAAGGTGTCCGGCTCGTAATCAATCCTGAAATCATCCTCACCAAGGTCTAAAAGCTTTGAAAGGTAGCTGCGTGTATAGAGTATATGGCGGGATAGGCTCTCGCCGCTGGGCATGTTTTTATCGGTCTCAACCCAGGTAGAGGCTACAACCTCCCAGCGCTTCTCCTTGATACGGGCCTTTATCTCCGGCAGCATTTCGGGAGCAAACTCCTCAATTATCTGATAGACAGAGGCTTGGGACTGGGAAAAGGTAAAATCGGGATATTCCTTCATGAGGTCGAGCATTGTACGGAAGGTGTCGATTGTGACAGACACAGTCTCGTCAAACCGCCACATCCAGTTCATGTCGATGTGCGCATGAGCAATGCAAGATATGGTGGTTGCCTTTAGTTCGGGTGATGCGGCGGAAAGCTTTTGCTCCAGCGACAAAACGCTAGTCTTACCGAGAGTGCCCTCATCGTCGTAGATGCGTTTTGCACTCTGACAGACATCATCAAGCAGTGCGTCATACTTGTCGAGCTTATTGGCTGATACATACTCCTCAAGGTATGAAAGCTGGCTGAAAAGGCGCTCCGGCCAGTAGCCTGTCAGCTTTTCTTTAAGCTGATTTTGTATGCGGTGTCTTTCCATGTTAATCCTCCTTAATTGTTAGTTATTGCATATATAACGCAAATAATAAAAAATAAATTAGACATGCTATATCTGCCATTATATACCATCGTAATTAAAAAATCAAGCATATTTATATATTTATATTTATCAATTATTACAAAAATAGACTTGACATATATGCAATAATATGATAGCATACAAGAAACCGATATTTTAGCTTCAGATAGCGACATACATAATTATTAAGTTATTAAATTAAGTATGTATGATGTCAAACGGCAAGCAGTCTGTGAAAGGAGACAGTATGGCTGAAATAACACAAATAAATGATTTCAAGTATAAGCAGATTGCGGATATAATAGCCGACGGTATAAACGAGGGCTTATATGCGGGTAATGATAAGCTGCCTACCATTATGGAGCTGGCATCCCTGCACAGTACCAGTGTAATAACGGTTAAGCGCGCCCTGCAGGATTTAAGGGAACGCCGTTTAATCTACTCAAAACGTGGATCAGGGCTGTATGTGTCCCCGCAAGAGACCGAGAGCAGCAAGCGTGTTATCGGGCTGTGTTTACCTCTTTCAGAAAAGGATACCGGTCAGATGAAGATTCTTGTCGGTATAACAGAAGTGTTTTCAGCTAACGGATATACGACTGTTATTCACAATACCGGTTATACTGTAGAATCCGAGCGAAACGCACTTTATACGGCTCTTTCTTCGGATGAGTCCGGTATAATTTATTATCCCTTGAACACGGACAATGTGTTGGATATTTTAGTGACTATTCAAAACAAGCATGTACCGCTTGTTTTATTAGATAAAGAGGTAGAGGGGCTGGGCTTTAACTGTGTAGTCTCTGATAATGCAAACGGAGCATACGAGGCCGCAATGCATCTGTTTAACAACCGGCACACACGCATTGGTTTTGTCAGTGCCTTCGGTATGTCGGAGGGCAGTACCATACGAAACAGGTATATTGGGTATTGCAGGGCGTTATGCGATTTGGGTCTTTCACATAACAACGAATACGTCATGTTTGATTTCCTAAGAGAGCTGGAGATTGCTACGGATAACGGTTCTATTACAGACGAACAGTGGCTTGCTTGCTTGATAAAACCGCTTTCTATGCTATTGTCAAAGGGTATAACAGGTATAGTGGCTTCAAATGACTATGTGGCGCTTCAAATATTAAAAGCGGCAAAGGGTATGGGACTG
>CAYSTR010000112.1:0-7793 GCA_964433745.1 uncultured Oscillospiraceae bacterium
CCGAAACGGTGAGCATGTCATAGACCGTATATGCGAGCGGAGAAACTACCTCGTCCGTCCGCCTGTCGCAAACGTGGACAGATTATTTATTGTTGTGTCTGCTGCCGACCCGCACCCGAACTTTCTTGTAATCGACCGTATTATTGCGATTGCCTGTCACAGGGATATTTTACCAATTATCGTCTTAACTAAGCCCGATTTGTCTGACATATCAGAGCTTCAGACGGTCTATTCCCGTTTTCCGCTAGTCACGGTCAACGGACTGACCGGCGAGGGGCAGGAGCGGCTTATGGAGCTTGTCTCCCCCGGAATTAATGTATTTACCGGCAACTCCGGAGTGGGAAAGTCCAGTGTACTTAGTCAAGTTCTGCCCGACATATCCTTTAAGACAGGCGAAACCAGTAAAAAGCTTGGAAGAGGACGGCACACGACACGTCACGTTGAGCTTTATGAACAGTCACCGGGAGTTTTTCTCGCAGACACCCCAGGCTTCTCGGCAGTGGACATATCACACGGCGAGATTATCTATAAAGATGAGCTGGCAGACTGCTTTATGGAGTTTACCCCCTATACCGACAAATGCCGTTTCACCGGATGTTCTCATACAAAGGAACAGGGCTGTGCGGTTCTGGAAGCGGTGGCGGATGGCGATATCCCCAAGCGCCGGCACGAAAGCTATCTTGCAATGTATGATGAGGTGCGGAAGCTAAAGCCGTGGATGGCGGAGAAGTGACAGAGTGTTTTTTACTGGAGTATTGGTGATCCCTTACTATACAACTCTGTCTTTGTCACAACATTGGAGGTCGCAATCTGATGGGTTAATCGATATTGGAACAAGCAGGAGTAGAGCTAGAATTGTTTTTAAGTTACCGTAAGTAATACCATCCACTAAACCTCAAAATAAGGAGCACTAAAATGGTCATAATAATAGCAGGCGGGGAGATTACCGACTACGCCTATGCCGCCTCACTTATTAAAGAGGGCGGCTTTCTTATTGCCGCCGACTCGGGATACCGCCATTGCCAGCGGATGAATATTGTCCCGAACCTTGTAGTCGGTGACTTTGACAGCAGTACGCCGCCTGAAAATGTTGAGTGTATGCGCCTGTCTCCGAAAAAGGATTATACCGACACACTAAGCGCTGTCATTGAGGGGATAAACCGGGGCTTTGACGATTTTTTAATTCTGGGAGCACTGGGCGGACGATTAGATCACACCTATGCAAATATCCAAACTCTCAATTATCTTATCGATCATGGTAAAAAGGGTCGGATTGAGGATGCTTCATGTAGTATATATCTAGTTCATAACGGCAGTATAACAGTAAAAAAGCGTCCGGGACATTCCCTTTCTGTGTTCTCATATACACCAGAAAGTAAAGGTGTCACACTCTTAGGAGTGGAATATCCCCTTTCTGACTATCTAATGACCTCCTGTTTCCCCATTGGAGTAAGCAATGTAATTACAGCTGATCATGCCGAAATTAACGTAAAAGACGGAAAACTGATGATTTTTGTGTCAAAAATCCAGTGTGGTGAGTATAATAAAGCATAGAACAATAAGGGCAGGGGATGGTGATATGGGCTGCAGACGTGACAACACGCTGGGTTATAACGCTATTGCGTTCGGATTGGGGTTGTTTGTGGCATCAATATGCACGGTGAAATCGTTGACAATAATTGCCGCGCTGGCTGTCATCGGGGTCGGAATTGTGCTTATAAAATGCAGATAATTTAGAAAGGGTGCTTTATATGAAGATCGTAGTACTTAAAAGTCCTAAGCTGTTTCGCGGATTACTTAAGCTTCTCTTCGGAATAAAGAAAGAGGATGAAATGGATTAAATGGAATAAATGTAAATTTATTCTTATTTTATTAAAACTTTACACAAGAAGAATTGTCCGGCAAGCTTTATAATGGTATAAGTGGGAATTTCGTTTTTATACTATTATTATTGTACAGCCGGACATTTTATTGTTTATACTCGATTTAAATATATAAGCGAAAGGGGTCAAAAAAAATGTTAACAAAAAACAAAAACGTACTTAAGTGGGTAGACGAAATGGTCGCACTCACTAAGCCCGACAAGGTCGTCTGGATAGACGGCAGTGAGGAGCAGCTTACCGATCTTCGTCGTCAAAGCGAGGCAGCGGGAGAAATCGAAGCTCTAAATCAGGACAAGCTCCCCGGATGCTATATCCACAGAACAGCTATCAATGATGTAGCCAGAGTTGAGCACCGCACCTTCATCTGCTCCAAGAACAAGGAGGATGCAGGTCCTACAAACAACTGGTGGGATCCCAATGAAGCCTACACAAAGCTAGGCGAGCTGTTTGACGGCGTTATGAAGGGGCGTACAATGTACGTTATCCCCTACTCCATGGGTCCTATCGGCTCTCCTTTCTCAAAGGTGGGTGTTGAGGTATCCGACTCTATCTATGTTGTACTGAACATGGACATAATGACACGTATGGGTGTGGGTGCATTCAAGCAGCTGGGTGACGAGTCCAACGACTTTGTCCGCGGTCTGCACTCCAAGGCAAATATTGATGAGGAAAACCGCTATATCTGCCACTTCCCAGAGGATAATACCATCTGGTCTATTAACTCCGGTTACGGTGGAAACGTGCTGCTCGGCAAGAAATGCTTTGCACTTCGTATTGCCTCTTATCAGGGTAAGAATGAGGGCTGGATGGCCGAACACATGCTCATTCTCGGTCTGGAAGATCCCAAGGGAGAGGTCACATATATAGCTGCCGCTTTCCCCTCTGCCTGCGGTAAGACAAACCTTGCTATGCTCATCCCCCCCGAGGTCTATAAGAAAAAGGGCTACAAGGTCTGGTGTGTGGGTGACGATATCGCATGGCTTCGCATCGGTGAGGACGGCAGACTGTGGGCTATTAACCCCGAGAGCGGCTTCTTCGGCGTTGCTCCCGGTACAAATGTTAAGTCTAACCCCAATGCGCTCGAATCCACTAAAAAGAATACTATCTTCACAAATGTTGTGCATAATCTGGACGACAATACCGTATGGTGGGAGGGCTTAGACAAGAACCCGCCCAAGAACGCTCTCAACTGGAAAGGCGAGAAGTGGGACAGCGCGTCCGGCGACAAGGGTGCTCATCCGAACTCCCGTTTCACCGCTCCCGCTGTAAACTGCCCCTGCATAAGCTCCGAGTTCTCAAATGTCAAGGGTGTGCCTATCTCCGCTATTGTGTTCGGCGGACGCCGCGCCAAGACTGCTCCGCTGGTATACCAGTCATTTAACTGGCAGCACGGTGTATTCGTAGGATCAATTATGGCTTCCGAGACCACTGCCGCCGCCGCCGGCGCTGTAGGCGTTGTTCGCCGCGATCCCATGGCTATGCTCCCATTCTGTGGCTATCATATGGGCGACTACTTCACCCATTGGCTCTCAATGGGCAAAAAGCTGGGTGATAAGGCTCCTAAAATTTTCAATGTCAACTGGTTTAGAACAGACGATGAGGGCAAGTTTATCTGGCCGGGCTTCGGTGACAATATGCGTGTTCTCATGTGGATTGTTGACCGTTGCAAGGGAACTGCAGGTGCTTTGGAGACCTCTATCGGTTATGAGCCGGATGCAAAGGATATCAATATTGAAGAGCTGGACGATGTGACACTGGATGTTGTCAAGGGTCTGTTGAGTGTTGACAATGCTCTGTGGAAAGAAGAAGCCGCCGGTATCGGTGAGTTCTATGAGAAGTTTGGCAGCCGTCTGCCTGCCGCTCTCAACGAAGAGCTTGATGCTCTCAAGAAGAGACTTTCTTAGTTAAGTTTATTGCGGCTGTCTTACGGTACAATGTAAGGCAGCCGCATAATTTAATCATAGTGGTTTTCCGCCAGTCTAGCTGGCGGTTTTTTTCTGGTACTCTCCTTGTTATTCTAGCCACACCTAAAGAGAATTACATTTATGAACTTGGGTAGCAGTTTGATTGAATGGATATCATAATTTATCCCAAAGCTGATAAGGCATAATGCTAAAATAAGATTTTCCTACACCCCAATTGACTTGTAAAACACCTTTCCGTCTTCAGAGGCATAGATTGTCGGTGATGCAGTGTCCTTAAATCCCCACTTGACCGAGTTGTAATTCTCCACACATATGGTAAAGTTCTCATAACTCTCGGTACTGGTAATGAGATAATCAAGATCAGCGTCACTTATGCTGCCGGTAAATACAACATATATATCCGTAAGTCCGGCTAAACTTCCGCTTTCCTTTATGTCCCCCAAGGCTTGTCGGGTATAGGGACATTCGGGAGAGGACACGACGAGAACATATCTGTCAAGAGTGGTGCTGTCTATTACTTCCCCAGTGCGGATATTTGTCATGGTGAATGCGGGCAGCTCTGCTCCTACGGTCAGCGGCTTACCAGCGGAATTGCGTAGGTCTGTCATGTGCTCCTCGTATGCAAGATTGTTTTTATACAAAAAGAATATAAGCACACAAACTGCCGCTGTATAGAGTAAAATCTGTGCAATATACGATATCCGTTTCACAATCATTCCCCCTTTAACACGGTCACAGGTGTAATGCGCGCAGCGATAACCGCCGGATAGAATGCTACCGCCGCCAGAAAAGCCAGTGTCAGCACAAGACAAGCGACCCCGTACAGCGGATTTCGTGAGAATGGTATTCCCATATAGGTTGATGCTCCGGTGAGCGCTATACATTCTACTATTATCGTTCCGGCAAGAACTGGAAAAAAGGCGCGTTTCAATGTAAAATCGAAGATTACAAGACTTAAAACGTTTGCAAAATCCGCTCCAACCGCCATATGAAGTCCTATGTAGCGGCGGTTTTTAGCGATATAGGTAAGCAATATGCCGAGCAGTCCTAGAACGCAGATAAAAATTAGTCCCACCGCAAAGATGTTTACAATGCTGACAAGTATACGAGTACCGGAGGATATGTAGCTGTCGCGCATGAACTCGGCAAACCCGATATTCTGGTATACAGCGGAATTTATAGCCAGTGAAACGAGCAAATATTGCAGATATACAGTTTTAGGCATACTACCCCTCCTGTTTTAATAGATATGCTGGCTGCTGTTTTAGAATGTAACTAAAGGGAACATAGGAAGCTGCGAGAGCCACTAAGAGAATGGTTGAAAGAGACAAAGCAACCGTCACTGTATCAAAAAGCAGGAAAAACGAATTCATTAACCTGTTTGTGTAGTATACGAATACGGACGAAACGCCAAGTCCCAGCAGTGCGCCCTTTGCACATAGCATGAGGATTTCTCCTGTGAAATCACGATACAATGTAAAATAGGATGAGCCTGTAGCGAGCATTAACCCGATACGCTGCTTATTCTCCAAAACACCAGCTTTAGCTAGATTAAATATATTCACACCTGCGACAAATTCACCGAGAAATGCAATAACAAATATCGACAGATAGGCGATGGTGTCTGGTCTGCCTACAAATCCTTGCTCGAATATCTGACCGTCACTGGCGGCGATAAAGGCATACTCATTGTCTTCAAATCCATCGTTTAGCGAAACAGTCAGCATCGCCAAAGCTGACTCAAAATCATTTATAGACATGTTTCCGGGCTTTTTTATAACTACATAGTTGATTAGGATTTCATCGCTGTTTAAATATGGTAATATAAGCATCTGTCCATTATTCGGCATAAAAAAAGTCTGGTCGGTTTGACCGTACTCCGGTGCTTCAAACAGACCGGTAACACGCAGCTCTTCACCGTTTAAAGAAATAGAATCACCCACCGAAACTCCGTAAAACTCCGCAAATGCACGGCTGGCGGTGCAGGTTTTTGTATCTCCGCTATCCAATCTTCCCTCATAAACACTTGAGCCTTTAATATCAAATAGCTCCGCTGCGGAATAAAAAACGGCGATTCCGCTAGCCTTTGTATTGTTGGCGATTACCTCAGTTTCGTAATCAAACGACTGTGCTATAGGAGCAAACACCCATTCGGACGGAATTTTATTGCTTATTTTTTCATATTGTTCCCAAGATATTGAACACATGGAGAATGTTACGTCTTTTTCCTGTGCTCGCGGAGCAAGAATAATCTTTGCATTTTGCTCAACTAAACGAGCTAGTCTTACCCGCTCTGCTAATGTACTAAGTTGATTCTGAAACGCACAAATGAAGAAGATACCGGTCACAACTCCCACAGCGATACCTGTTATGATGAAGAATCTATATATTCCCTTTATCATATTACACCGCCGCCCAAATCAGATACTATACCGCCGTCCCGGAACTCAACAATTCTGTCGGCGTATGCTGCCACCTTTACATCATGCGTAACAAGAATCATCGTCTTATTAAGGTCAGAACGCAGACGCATAAGCAGCTCCATCACTGTTTCACTGTTCTGGCTGTCCAGATTTCCGGTGGGTTCGTCTGCGAGAATTATTTTAGGGTCGTTAACAAGACTTCTTGCTATTGCTGCACGTTGCTGTTCGCCCCCCGACAGCTGACTGGGACGGCGCTTTTCAAGATGAGCGATACCAAGACGCTCAAGCAAAGGCATTACCCTTTCGCGGTATGCCTTTTTCGGCACTCCTGTGTATTTAAGCGGCATTGCTACATTAGACAGCACGTCCATATCGGGCATTAGATAGAATGACTGGAACACAAAGCCGAATGTGTTCCGGCGGGCTTTTGCTCGTTGTCTGTCGCTAAAGCTCGTCACACTTCCGTTTTGAATGAAATATTCACCGCTGTCAAACCTGTCTATACAACCCAGTATATTCAGAAATGTACTCTTTCCACAGCCGGATTTGCCCATTATTGCAATGAATTCCCCTTCATTTACCGAAAGTGAAACACCCTTTAATGCTGCTACCTTTCCTGTGTCACCAGAATAGGTTTTTGTTATATTTGTTAATTTTAACATGCTTCCCCCTAAAGCTCCGACAGGATATCCAAGCACCTGTCTGTCCATTTTATATCGGCTTCCAGTTTAAAAACGCAACGCTCCAGCAAGAGCCGCAATCCAATGCTTTCTTTCGGTAACTCGCGTTTTTTCCGGAGCAGCCGCTGCAACTGTGAAATGAGCAATTCTCTGTAGGATTGTAACGAGGCAGCGAATTTTTCACTGTTTAACTTTTCTATCACCGCCAGCTTGTAGGACATGTCATCGTAGAGAACTGTGCCGCTTACCTGTTCTGACAGCCACCTGTCCAGATCCGCGCGTCCCTTTTGCGTAATAGCATAGATTTTCTTTTCCCCATCGCCATAATCGCTCACTTGGATAAAGCCGTCACGTTCCAATCGCGACAAGGTAGAGTATACCTGCCCAAAGTTTAATTCGGCTTCGTTTAACAGTAAACTGTCGTAAGCAAGCTTTATTTCATATCCGTGCATGTCACCGGTCGTGAGCATTGCTAGAAACACATGCTTGACGCTAATTTGTACCACCTCCGATATATACCCAGAATATATACTCAGTATATATTCTGTTAAAATAATTGTCAATACTCACCTAGTAATATTAAGATAAATTTAAGAGAAATCTTACTGTATGCTTCAAGGAATAAACAAAACCACCAGCATAAACTGGTGGCAGACTTTTATATTATGTAGGGGAGCTGCTTTAGTGCAGCTCCTCTTGCAGCTTATGCTTACTGCTCGTTTTTCTTAATTCTTACTACTGTAGCAATACCCATAGCGGCAAACAGAGAGATTGCCAGAGCATTGATCCAGAGAGGCAGATCGTAAGCACCGCCAGTGTTCGGGTTTGTATGAACAAATACGCTGGCATCTGCACTGCTTATTACGTTACGGTTGGTATCTG
>CAYSTR010000113.1:0-7774 GCA_964433745.1 uncultured Oscillospiraceae bacterium
AGGAGGAAAGCGGTAAAAAGCCCTCCACCGTGTATCTGGATAAAACCGTAACAATTAATATTGATAAACAAAGCCCTCCTATCTCGGTAACCGGTATCGAAGAGCTTGACTGGGAGAATATAAATCTGGATGAGCTTGAAAAAAAGGATTACAACATCGCCAGGAGCATTAAAGATGAACGAAGCAGTGAATATAAAAGTGATATGAAGCTCTTTAAGCTCACCGGAAGCTTTAAAGAAGATAATTTTTACAATATCCAAAATTTGGATTTTTCCGGCTATCCGCAATGGTGCTCTTATGAGGGTGAGATGTACTGTTTTCTAAGTGTTGACAGTGTAACACTGCACACTACCGATTATTCCCCATCTCTCATAGCTACAAGCGTAACAGGACTAACACAAGATTCTGACGGCAATATAACCGTCACATACCTAAAGCCGGTATTCGTAAGCGGTTATGAAGATAAAATTCCGGAATTTACAGTATTAGCTCCTCTAGGTAGGCCGTTTGAGGATGTTATTAGTTCTATACTCCCATTTATGAATGAGAATTGGGAGTTAACCTATACGGTAGTACATGATACCAGCGTACCCCGCGGTACGGTATTATCGGCAAAAAAGCTTTACTTTGGTGACACAAGCGGTTTTCAAACATTTTACAGCGATGAAGATACACTCGTACAGTTTGTGATAGCCGACGACTTTAATGCAGCTCCCCGCTCTGTACCTGTAGCTTGGTACGGAGGACAAAAAGTGAACTATGCAAGCTCATATCCATATGAAGGTATGATTGATCCTCTTCGTTATTCAAAGCTTACACTGGTGCGCTACTATCTACCGGGAAAAACAAATAGTATGGAACCTGTTTCTGCATCATCTTTTTTATACTACCTTAATAACTCCGACTCATATGAAGAGTCCAACTACAGTGTTGATGTAAAGACTGCGGAAAATTCAAAAGACCTTATGTTTAATTTCGATTTTAGAAACAACAGTGTCCTCGAATATATACCAGTTCTGCCGCCATATTATTATGAAGAGCAATACAAAGGCACTCGAACCATAACGGTAAAGGAGGATTTTAGGTATAATTTTTCCGAATATCCAGAACTGCGTGACAAAAGCTTTGCCATAGATGCCTCCCTTACGGTAAATACCGATAAACCATCCGATATTACTCTTTCAAGCTACAAGCTGCCCGCAAAGTCCGAGCTGGATGGTAACTCAAACGGCACTCAAAAGGTATACGGCTCATTTAAAAAAGGCAGGCTCTACTCCTATCGTTACGGCAACGAGGATTTTAGCGACGACAGTAATAAAATTGGAGTAATCGATAACGGTACAGTATATTGCAGTGAGGATGGTGTTCTCACTTTAAGCTACAGTCCATGGGATTCAAATAAGCTGACAGGTAAAAGCTGGATTGAGGTTCAAGAGATGTATGAGCTTATCCCGATAGACGGTAGTCTTACACATATGAAGCTGCAAAGGTATTCACCTGTAAAAATCTACAGTAAATAATCCTTTCATCCGCTATCTTTTGGGATAGCGGATGAATTATTCCTATTGACAATATTCGACATGTGTGATACAATATGAGTAGTTGCTCAATTAGTAAAGGAGTTGAAAGTGCATGACGTATAAATGTGATCTAAACCATGATGATTTTGATCGCCTGTCGGAAATCTACAAGCTGTTCGGTAGTGTACCGCGTCTTAGAATCCTTTTACGTCTGTCCGAGGGGGAGTGTGTAGCAAGTGAACTGTCCGAGGCGGCAGAATTAAGCCAGTCTGCCACGAGCCATCAATTAAAGGAGCTTAAACACTGCCGGATAGTAAAATCCCGAAAGGACGGTATGAATGTTTATTATAGTCTGGATGACAATCATATATTAAAGCTTCTCGAAAGCGGTATAGAACATATTAAAGGAGATCATTGCGATGAGTAATAACCATAAGCACACCAATGAATGTTCATCGGCATGTTTAACTGCCGAAAATAAAAAGTGCATACATAACCATGACAATGAAGACACATGCGGCTGCGGACATGAGCATGTGCATAACGATAAGGAAAGCTTTGTTCCGTTCATCGTCCGTCTTAGTATATCACTAATCATAATTCTTGCCGCCGGATTTTTCGCTCTCCCTCCCTTTATCGCCATTCCAATATATTTCTTTGCATATCTCCTGTCCGGCGCAGAGGTTCTTTTAACAGCGGGCAAAAACATCTTAAAGGGCAAGCTGTTTGATGAAAACTTTCTTATGACAATTGCCTCTGTCGGAGCATTCCTCATAGGGGATATGTCCGAAGCGGTAGCTGTAATGATATTCTATGGTGCGGGTGAGCTTCTGCAAGATATGGCCGTCTCCCGCTCACGAAAGAGTATAACCGAGCTCATGGACATTCGTCCGGACACTGCCAACCTTAAAACGGCAGATGGTATTTTATCGGTTTCGCCGGAGCAGGTAAATGTAAACGATATTATTGTCGTTCGTCCCGGTGAAAAGGTTCCGCTTGACGGAGTGGTACTTTCGGGCGAATCCTATATTGATACAATGGCACTGACCGGCGAATCCATTCCACGAGGTGTAAGTGCAGGAGACGAGGTATTGTCCGGAACTATAAATAAAAGCGGGCTTCTTGAGATAACCGTAATAAAATCCTTTGGCGAATCCACAGTCTCTAGGATTCTTGACCTGGTGTCCAATGCCAGCAGTAAAAAAGCCGAAAGCGAGAAGTTTATCACAAAGTTTGCGAGATACTATACACCGGCGGTAGTGTTCACCGCTTTGGCAGTAGCGGTCGCACCTCCCCTTTTAGGTTTTGGGACGTTTTCCGAATGGCTTTATAAGGCGCTTTCATTCCTAATTATCTCATGTCCGTGCGCTCTTGTTATCTCGATACCTATAAGCTTTTTCGGTGGTATAGGTGGAGCGGCAAGAAACGGGATATTAATCAAGGGCGGCAACTTTTTAGAAGCACTAAACAAGCTTGATACAGTCGTATTTGATAAGACCGGTACGCTGACAAAAGGCGTTTTCATGGTAACCACGGTTTGTCCTGCCGCGGGGGTAACTGAAGGTGAACTGCTTTCATTAGCGGCGACAGCCGAGGCCCACTCCACCCACCCTATTGCCAAGTCCATTCTGGCGGCATGTGCAAATCCTCCCGAAACAGATACCGAAATCTATGAACAAGCGGGTCTTGGCATAACCGCAAGAACGAAAAGCGGTATAATTCTAGCTGGAAATGTCCGTTTAATGGAGCAGGCTGGTATAAATAATCTGCCCGCTTTTGAAAAAACCACTGTATATGTGGCAAAAAACGGACAGTATATGGGATATATCCTCATATCAGATGAGATAAAGGAAAGCACCAAGGGAGCAATAACCGCCATTCGTCAATCGGGCGTTAAACGTCTTTTAATGCTGACGGGTGACAGTGAAGCCATTGCCGATGATGTATCCTCGTCACTTTCACTAGACGGATACCGTGCCGGTCTGCTGCCGCAGGATAAGGTGACCGAGTTTGAGCAGCTTATCACAGGTAATGACGGTAAAGTGGCATTTGTGGGTGATGGTATAAATGATGCACCTGTTTTAACACGTGCGGATATCGGTATCGCCATGGGCGGGATAGGTTCGGATGCCGCCATTGAAGCAGCCGATGTGGTCATCATGAATGACGATATCGGAAAGATTGCTATAGCGTTAAGGATTGCCAGAAAGACACGCCGTATTGTCGTTTCCAATATTATCTTTGCACTGGGTATAAAGCTTGCTATCATGGCACTTGCGTTCCTTGGGTTTACCTCTATCTGGTTTGCTATATTCGCCGATGTGGGTGTTGCGCTTCTTGCACTTTTAAATGCGGTAAGAGCAATGCGGGTAGAATAATACCACGGACATTAGCTACTTTTTATTGGCAATCCATTCATCAATCTGTTTCTGGAGCTGTTCACGAACTTGCTCCGAGCCTGCACCTCGCATTTCCCCTATAAATTCCGGCAGCTGAGTATCCACATCCACACTGCCAGTCAAGAGACTGGAGCGATATTTTTCCATAACAGAGACAATGGCAGTCACCCTGCTTTCAAGACCTGTAAAATCAGGAGTAAAACCAAGCAGTGTGGATTCCCTCACCGAATCGTTGAACTTCCTGTATTGTTCCCATTTATCGAGCGGGTCTCCTCCGAATGTATATAGAAGAAACCAGTTACCCTGGGTGTACTGTACTCCTACATACCCGCTGTCCGGGATTCGCTCGACCTGTCCGTTCTCATCCAGTTCGTAGTGTATACCCTCAATACCGAAATTAAAGAGATTTCTAAGCTTAGCATCGGTGTTTAAAAGATTTAAAAACAACACACTCTCCTCCGGATATGCCGTCTTGGAGTTTATAGCCATCACCCCGCCGCGGGTGGATTCCGTTGTGGCAACAGCGGGCGTTACTGCATGAGCCACTATTGTGTATCCCCTGTCCTTACTCCAGATGGCATTGGAATAAGGCCCTCCGCTGGCGGCCTTCCAGAAAACCTTATCATCCTTTACAAGCCCCTGTCCAGAACGCAGAGCCGCATCCTCGTTAATATATCCTGACTGGTAATAATGCCTTATAGTTTGAAGTATCTCTTTTGCCAGTGATGTCTCAGATATATTTACCACCTGCGGTTGTGCCTCCAGAGACAATACCATAAAGGGCAGTGTTTTATCTGTTGGATTCTCATATCCATATAAAGCGAAGTAGTTTTGAGCGTCCCGGTCAAGCTCCATGGGTTGATATTCCGGCTCGTTCTCTTTAATCATGGCAAGAAGCGGTTCTAGTGATTCCAATGTATTATATTTTGTTATATCAATAGAATACTTTTCTATAAGCTCTGCCGGATACATCCACTGCTCCTGTACTGCAAGCTCCTTATTTGTGGGTACTCCATATATACCTCCGTCCATCATGCGCACACCCCTCCAAAATGTGGGATGAACGACTTCATACATAGGTTTTCCTATTGTCTCAAGATATTTATCTAACCGCAGAAATGCTCCCTCTTGCGCATAGGTGGCATAATTTGTCCCAAAGGCTATATCATATTCGGAGTTGCTTGCTATCATGGCGCGAAGCCGCTCCTCGTATTCCTGAAACCTTATCTTTCTGTAATCTATTGTTATACCCAGTTTATCCTGTAAAAGGCTGTTAACCGCATTGTTAACAGTCAGCAAATCCTCATCCCTTGTGCCTATGGTATAGTAGATGAGATTGACCTGTTTATCGCCGCTTTTCACCGGAGCATCTGCTTCTACTGATGGTATGTTTTCCGTACATCCACTTATTAATAAAAAAGTAATTATCGTAATAATAAGCAATATTCTATTCCGCACGATTCCACCCCTTTTCTCGCATTTCACTGGGTGACATGCCAAAGCAATCCCTAAAATGAGCATAAAAGTAGTTGAGATTGGCATATCCTACCGAGCGGGCAATGTAAGAAATCTTCTCGTCGGTTCTTAAAATCATATTCTGTGCGGCAAAAAGCCGGTAGAGCATGAGGTATTCAGAGAATTTAAGCTTTGCATCTTTTAGAAAAATCTGCCCCAAATAGGTGGCGTTCATCTTAAACTTATCTGCTACACTGCGAAGCGACAGATCCTCGTTATACTCTTCACGGACAATAAGAAGAATCTTGTTTGTAAGATTGGACAGTGTGTCGTAGCGTACCTTTAAAATGGGATCGATATTTGTGCTGTCCGGCTGTGCATCCTGTATTGTACCGTGTAGATCGTCAATTATTATATGCTCTACAACCTGGCGCAGTCGTACCGCATCCACCGGTTTCAAGAGATAATCCTTAGCACCGCACCGCATGGCCTCACGCACATACTCGAACTCCTCGTACCCGCTCATCATTATGTACTTGGTTTTGAGCTCCAGCGCATTTAATCTGTTTATTAGGTCATAGCCCTTAGTAGTACCTATACACACATCAAATATAGCAATATCTGGCTGTAGCTCAACGGCTTTTATGACCGCCTCATCATATCTGTCGGCTGTTTCTATACGTCCGAAGCCATACTGCATCCAGTCAAGGGTATGCAGAATACCCTGTAGAATGCTCTGTTCATCATCCACTATTAAAAGCTTATACATTAAGCACCTGCTTTCGTATGCGTACCGATATTTTTATGCCTGCTTCCTCGTTATTGGAAACCGTCATACTAAGTGCCTCTCCATAATAGAAGCGTAAGCGTGTATATACATTGCTAAGTCCTATATCCCCGCTTTGATTTTGCTGATCACCTGTCAACGAAGCATTTAGCTCATCAAGCTGATCCGGCGGAATGTCTGAGCCGTTGTCGAGTATCTCGATTATATATGCCTCATCATCTGTATATCCGTTTATCACCAAAAGATTAAACGCGTTGCCGTGCTTAAAACCATGGACAAAGAAGTTTTCCGCCAGCGGCTGCATCCAGAACTTTACAGTTTTTAATGCTCTAACCTCGCTGTCCACGCTTATCTGATCAAAGAAGCTGTCAGGGTACTTAAATTCCATTATTCTTAGATATTTATGCAGCAATGTCAGTTCCTCGTCAATTGTGATGATACCAGGAGCTTTAACTAGCTCGCGGTACAATCCCCCCAAGCAGGTAATAGCGGATGCCAATGCTTTGGGGTTTTGACTAGTCAATGCCATTGAGCGCATAGCTTCTAGGGTATTATAAAGAAAATGCGGATTTATCTGTTGCTGAAGTGCTTTCATCTCGGTTTCTTTTTGCTTTAGTTGTAATAGATATTCCTTTTTAATATGCTGTTCTAGTTGTCTAGTCATATCATCAAGCTCTTTTGCAATCATGCCATACTCGTCTCTGCGGTAGCGGGGCAGTGTAACCTGATTGAAATTACCCTGCTTTACATGATCAATCACCTGCATGATATGGGCAAGAAACCGCGCCTCATAGACAAAATTATAAGCAATTAAAAACACAACGCACAGGCCGGTTGCAACAAAGGCAAAACATATAAACAAAAGAATAGAGAGATGGGTTCGTATAACTGTTTTTGTATCGGTGTAACTGATGAATATATAATTTAGAAGCGCAGATTCATGCTTAACATAACGTATTGCGTTAAACAGACCGCCCGGCAGTGAACCATAATCCGCTTCTTCCCCTAAAACAAGCTCCAAAATATGTTCATCAGGGGTATTTTCCGATATACGAAAGATATTGCCGTTCATATCTATAACAGCTGCTTTATCCATCGAATATGCCGATAACGGCTTAAATACCCGCTTTGAGGAAATCCAGAATCTGACCTCGCCAATCTGCCGCGAGATACGCGTGGGGTCAGATATACCTTTTATATATGATATCTCATTGTGGATACCGGGAACAAAAGCTGCAGAATCATTAGATACCCCAAACACAACATCACGGTTTCCATCGGGTGAAAAGCTCAATATATTACCCGTATCGTCTGTGTGCAGACTAACACGTGTAATTATACTGTTTTCACCGCCGAGAAAAGACTGTATATCATTGGGAAATGAAAATAGAATACTACCACCCGAGTTATTTTTAAGGCGCTTTGTGAGATACCCCTCCGCATTATTCCCCAAGAAGCTTTGCAAATCGGACATAAGCGGTTCAATGGAGTATAGCCGCTGCATGTACGCTTCAGCTTTATCTATACCAGCACCAATGCTCACCTCTGCTCGCTCAAACGCTGCCGTCCCCTCTGTTCTGGCACTCTCGTACCAACCCAGCATAAACAGATGA
>CAYSTR010000114.1:0-7623 GCA_964433745.1 uncultured Oscillospiraceae bacterium
CCCGCTCATTTATCATCACCATCCGGCGGAATTGCATTCGGCGGAACTGCATTCGGCGGAACTGCGTTCGGCAGAATTGCATCCGGCAGTTCTTCCTTTTGCGGAAGCAGTCCCAGACGCGCAAAGACTATGTCATAGCCGCCGCTTCCGTAGTTGAGTGAACGTCCCACACGACTTATTATGGCAGTGGACGCGCCGGTCTGCTTGACTATATCATTGTACACATGTCCGTGTGCCAGCATCTTAGCCACTGCAAACCGCTGTGACATGGCTTTTATCTCTTGAACAGCGCACAAATCATCAAAAAAGGCGGCGCACTCCTCCTTTGATTGCAAAGACAGTATGGCTTCATAAAGCTCGTCCTGTCCCTGTGTGTTGTGCCTTTGATTCATACTACACACCCCTTTTCATGAGCTAAAGGCTTCTTAGCGTCTATCTATTAGAAGCTGGGCTTTTGTCTGAATAGATCCTCAATATTTTTTAGACTGCCAAACATAACTATCCGGTCGTGCGGCTGTAGCATGTCGGCGGGGGAAACGCTGCTTATCGTAAAGCTGCCGCGGCGAATGACTAAAACCTGTATTCCGTGTTTCTCCCTTATACCCGATTCCTGTAATGTTTTACCGTTAAGACATTCTGGGATGTCGGTTATACGCACCTCTGCTATTATATTCTCGCCGTAACAGTCGAGCACGAGAAATGGGTTTGACTTCTTCGAGAACATGAATCTTCCGCCCAGCTTACGAATCACATTATCAAACCGGTGCTTAATAGCCGGTATCTTCTTTATTGTAGTGAGGATAAAAAGGAACACAAAAAGGTATATAATGGAAACAATGGCACTCCTCTGACCGCCGGAAGGTAATGAAATGAGGACATTGACAAGCGTGGACACGATGGTCACCGTAAAGGTATAGCCGAACAGCATGGTAATCATAGCAAGGCTGCGGCGTTTTCTAGACGAGACAATAACCTCACTCTCTCCTGTAGTAAAGCCACTGTTGGTGAGCATGGACACGACCTGAAAGCGGGCGCGCTGCTCCTGCATCCCGGTAAGCATAAAAAGAACTGTAAACACTTCAATAATAGTTAAGTACAGCCCCGCAAACACAAACAATATAAAAACCGACGTTTCAAGCGCCATCATACCTACCTATTAACCTCCCCGCTGCTTTAAAAAAAATATCGGCAGAGACACCGAAACCAGCGACTAATAGCTGGCAGCTAAATACAATTTATTAGTCCCTTTAATATCTTTTGCGGCGTGAATGGGTCTCGAAAGAGTGCTGAACCTACTGATATCGCATCCGCGCCTGCTAACATCATTTCGTATGCATCCTGCCATGTGCAGATGCCGCCCATGCCTATGACCGGAAGATCCACCGCCTGCTTTACCTGCCACACCATTCTAAGTGCCACCGGAAAGACAGCAGGGCCTGACAGTCCGCCCATTTCATTGTGTAGTATGGGCTTTTTTGTACGGATATCAATGCGCATTCCCAAAAGGGTATTTATAAGCGAGAGACAATCCGCTCCGCCGTCCTTTACCGCCCGTGCTATCTCCACTATCGATGTGACATTGGGGGACAGCTTTACTATTACAGGCTTGTTGCTCACCTTTTTTACGGCTTCTGTAACTGTTCGTGCGGTGGCGGGGTCTGTGCCAAACGCTATTCCCCCCTGCTTTACATTGGGACATGATATGTTTAGCTCCAGCATGTGAACCGGTGTGTCGTTTAGAAGCTCCGCACATTTGGCGTAGTCCTCTACGGTATTTCCGGCTATGTTTGCTATGAGCACGGTGTCCTTGTCCGCGAGATAGGGAAGCTCATTCTCTATTAGGTGATGTATGCCCGGATTTTGAAGCCCCACACTGTTTAGCATTCCAGATGGTGTCTCAGCAATACGCGGAGGTGGGTTTCCTATGCGTTTTTCATAGGTTGTTCCCTTTAGGGAGATACCGCCCAGTACCGACAGGGGATAGAGCTTCTCATATTCCCTCCCGAAGCCGATACAGCCTGACGAGGCTAATACGGGGTTTTTGAAATGAACCCCGGCAATATTCACAGATAAATCCTTACTCATTTTCACTCTCCTATAAGGCTAAAACACTACTTCGGCGGCAAATACAGGCCCATCCTTACAGACGTGCAGATAGTTCATATCACCGTTTACCTGCGCCATACAAGCACAACCGAGACATGCTCCGATTCCGCACGCCATGCGCTGCTCTAGAGAGACATAGCACTCGGTATTCATTTCGCGGGCAAGCGCCGCTACCGCCTTTAGCATGACAGTAGGTCCGCAGGCGTATATCACATCGGTTTCGTTAGCTAAAAGCACTTCACGAAGCTTGTCGGTGACAAGCCCGTTTGTTCCGTACGAGCCGTCGTTTGTTGTTATGTGTACGGATGATGTCCACTCCTCAAATTCCTGCTCCAGTATGACATGGGGTTTGGAGCGGAAACCCAGAATAGCCATGGCATTCTCCATATGTCCCGCCAGATGAAGAAGCGGGGGAACACCTATTCCTCCGCCCACTATCACAGAGCGTTTACCCTCCATTATAGGGAAGCCGTTACCCAAGGGTCCCAGAATATTGAGCCTATCCCCGGGGCTTCGCTCGGACAGCCATGCCGTCCCCTCACCCTTTATCTCGTACATAATGCGCACTAACCCCTTGTCCATATCGGTGCAGCACACCGATATGGGACGGCGCAGAAATCCTCCGCACAGTATATGCAAAAACTGACCGGGGACAGCCGTATCCGCTATATCGGGTGCGTAGAGGTGCATATCAAATATGTCCTGCGCTACTGCTGTATTGGTAAGAACCTTTCCAAACTCTATCTTCAACGCAGAGCCTCCCTCATCCTTATGACCTCGTCATAAGCCGCCTTGGCATAATCTTTTTCGTCATATCCTTTCTTGTACGCACACATGACAGCTCGTGAGGAATTGACGATTGCACCGCCGCCCGCACTATCAAAGGCGAACCTTACCTCGTCTGCGCCGCCGCCCTGCGCACCGTAGCCGGGTACTAAAAAGAAAGTTCTTTTTAGCTTCTGCCTTAACGCCTTTAGCTGTTCCGGGTATGTCGCTCCCACAACTGCACCCACGCCCGAATATCCGTGTTTACCGGGTAAAGCTTCTCCCCATTTCTCGCACAGCTCCCCCATATGTTCATATAAAGGGATACCGTCAATGAGCTTGTCCTGAAGCTCACCGGATGAGGGGTTGGAGGTTTTTGCCAGCACAAATATCCCCTTGTCATGACGGTTACACACGTCAAGAAGCGGGGTTATCCCGTCACTGCCGAGATATCCGTTGACCGTCAGCGCATCCGAACCAAACGCCGCTGCGCTCTCACCCTCAATGTCGGTTACACCCAGATGAGCGGTTGCGTATGCTGTCATGGTGGACGCTATGTCGTTTCGCTTACCGTCTGCTATGACAAACATACCCTTTGCCTTTGCATAGCTGACCGTCTCATAAAATGCGGTGATGCCCGGTACACCGTACAGCTCGAAGTAGGCAAGCTGCGGCTTAACTGCCGGTACTATGCCGCAGATAACATCTATAAGCGCTTTATTAAATGTCAGAATGGCATCTGCCGCTCCCTCTAATGTTCTGCCGTGCCTTGCAAAGGCTTCTTCCTTTACACATGTGGGCAGATGCTCAAGAAGCGGGTCAAGTCCTATTACAGTGGGGTTTTTTAGTGTGTCTATACGTTCAATTAATCTGTCTAGTGACATGTTATCCTCCAAACTTAATATTCTACTCCCATTATAACATAAAATGGATTATTTGCAAACAAAAATATTTACTTTTGGTACGAATTAGGTTATAATAGTTAATACCAATATTGTGATGGTTTAAGGAGCGCACATGAAATATAAACGACAGATAAAGCTGATTCTCTCTGCACTGGGTGTCGTGCTCTTAATCTATCTGACAATAGCGCTTACCCCCTGGATTGCCTCGCTGGGTGAGGAGCAGAACCGTGCTGCATTTAAAGAGATGATTACCTCACAGGGGTTTCTGGGGTGGCTCATAATTCTGGGGATACAGATACTACAGATTATAGTCGCACTCATACCGGGTGAGCCGGTGGAGATATTGGCGGGATTTGTATATGGTACATGGGGCGGACTTCTTACATGTCTTTTAGGTATCGGGATAGGGTCTGCTATAATATTTATCGCCGTTCACTATATGGGCGAGGGGCTTGTGAACAAGATGGCCTCGAGCGATAAGATATCCAAGTTTAAGTTTCTAAAAGACACTAAGAATATTGAGCTTATAGTTTTTATCCTTTTTTTCATTCCGGGCACACCCAAGGATGTGCTGACCTACTTCTCCGGGCTTACCCCCATAAAGCCGCTTAGAGTCATATTTATTGCCACGGTGGCACGTATTCCGTCGGTAGTGTCCTCCACCTTGGCGGGAGCGCAGATTGAGAGCGGCAACTGGGTGTCCACCATCATCATCTTTGCCATAACAGGGCTTTTAGGCATAGCCGGTATACTCTACAACCGTAAGCTTTTAAATAAACTAAACAAGAAAAACGGAGAACTAAATGCTTAAACGATTTCACACCCTAACACCCGAGGGAACGAGGGATTACCTGTTCGGGGACTGTAAAAAGCGGCGCACACTTGAACGCATTGTCACGGATGTATTTGCATCCCGCGGGTATCATGAGGTCATAACCCCCGGTATCGAGTTTTTTGATGTGTTTTCATCCGGTCATTTTCTGCCGGAGCGCATGTATAAGCTTCAAGACGGAGCGGGACGGCTTCTGGTTCTGCGCCCCGACTCCACACTGCCCATCGCCCGTATGGTAGCCACTCGGCTGAAAGAGCAGCCTGTACCGCTTCGTCTCTACTACAACCAGACACTTTACAAGATGTGCCCCTCTCTGGCGGGAAAGAACGACGAGGAGCGCCAGGCAGGGATAGAGCTAATTGGTGCGGACTCGGTAAAATCCGACCTGGAGGTGCTGTTTACCGCTATCGAGACGCTAAAGGCGTGCGGAGTGGAGCGTTACCGCATAGAGCTGGGGCACAGTGCTATATTCCGGTTGTTGTCGTCACTTCTGCTTCTGGATGAAGATAAGACCGAGACCCTAAGACAGCTCATCGAGACTAAGAACTACAGCAGTGTTTCGGATGTACTGGAGGATGTGGAGGACTGTCCCTGCAAGAGGGCACTTACCGAGCTGCCCCGATTGTTCGGCGGCGAGGAGGTCATAGCCAAAGCCCAGCTTGTGACAGGACATATCGGCATTAATGACATGTTAACAAAGCTCTACAGCCTGTACGAGGGATTGCGCGGCGTGTGCGGTGACAGGGTAATGTTGGATCTCGGCATGATAAACCGAAACGACTACTATACAGGCGTTATCTTCCGCGTATATGTCGAGGGGGACGGCGGCACGCTGCTCATTGGGGGACGTTACGACAAGCTACTGGAGGAGTTCGGCTCACCTGCCCCCGCTATAGGCTTCTCGGTCAACATAGACACCCTCACCCGCGTGGTGACAGACAGGGCAGCTCCAGCCCCGCCGGATGTGCTCCTTTTCTGCACACCTGAGCAGATGGGAGAGGCGGTAAGGCGGCAGAATGAGCTTATAGCTGACGGAAAGATATGCGAGCTATCGGTTTTTGATACATATGACGAGACCCTCTCATACGCAAAAAATCGCGGGATAAAAACGGTTATGTGTATCGGGGAGGAGAACGTTTGAAGGAACTAAAAGCAATGAATAGCATAGCGTCGGGGAAACGAGACCACGCTGTTTCATTTATTATTTTGTGTTCGATTGGAGCGTGGTCATTTATATGAGTAATACACTGCGAATGGCGCTCACTAAGGGGCGTTTGGAAAAGGACACCACAGCACTTTTAGAGAAAGCGGGATTTGATATCAGCGCACTTACGAATAAGGGGCGGCGGCTCATTCTGCCTGTCGGGGACGGGCTTGAAATCGTTCTGGCTAAGTCCGCCGATGTTATTACATATGTAGAGCACGGTGTGTGCGATATCGGTATAGTCGGGCGGGACACGATAATGGAAATGGGCGGTGCGTATTATGAGATGCTCACCCTGCCGTTCGGAAAATGCCGCTTTGCAGTCGCAGGCAAACCCGAAAACAAGGACTTTTCCGGCTACACCATGCGTATAGCCACAAAGTACCCGAATGTCACCCGCGCCTACTTCGGTAAGAAGCATATGGACGTGGAGATTATAAAGATAGAGGGCAGTGTGGAATTAGCACCGCTTCTTAATCTCTCGGACGCAATAGTGGACATTGTGGAGACCGGCTCGACCCTCAAAGCCAACGGACTGACCATATATGAATACATCTGCGACATATCGGCGCGTGTCATAGTGGGTACAGCCGCTGCCAAGCTTAAAAAAGACAGGGTAGATACACTGCTTCGACAGCTTATGTCCTACGCTAAATACTTTGGAGAGGAAAATTAGGTCTTGTTCAAACGGTTTCTCAAGGAGTTTCGTGAGTTTATCAGCCGCGGCAACGCCATTGATCTGGCGATTGGTATAATCATAGGCGGCGCGTTCAAGGGGATTACCGATTCTCTTATAAATGATATAATCATGCCGGTTATCTCGGTGTTTTCGGGCGGAACGGATTTCTCCCATCTTTTTATCCCGCTGGACGGTAAGGCTTACTCCTCCCTTGCAGAGGCGAAGGCGGCGGGCGCGGCGACGTTCAACTACGGCAGCTTCATCACGGTGGTGCTCAACTTCTTTATAATGGCATTTGTAATCTTTCTCTTGGTCAAGGGGATAAATCTTGTCAAGCGAACATTTGTCAAGGATACGGTTACCGCCTCTGTGACCAAGGAATGCAGCTTTTGCCGAATGAAGATACATCCCGCCGCCACACGCTGCCCCCATTGTACGTCTCTTATTTCAGTCGAAGAATAATAAAGGATAACGAGGTGACAGACAATGCTTACATTAACTAAGCTAAAGCACATGCTCCCCTATCTGGCAGTCATAGCGGCGGACTTTTATCTTGCCCCGCTGCTTATACAGGATACAGGCAGTGCGATGATGCTTCTCATGTTAATCATACCGCTTGTCTGCTTTGCCGCTTCGGTTTGGTATGGGGTAAGACATAGATTTTCTCCGTATTTTGTTCTAATTGTCGGGATATTGTTTGCACCCACCATCTTTATGTTCTATAACTATACTGCGTGGATTTATATTATTTGGTATCTGATATCGGCTCTTACGGGAAATCTTATAGGGACTGCCTTTAATAAGAAAACGGCAAAATAACGAAAAAGGAGCACATTATGTCCATTATAACACTCATTAAGGCTGACGGGACAGCCGAATATGACTTTCTCTCGCGTCTGCGCGAGCGAGCGGAGGAGCAGGATAAAAGGGTTACCGCCGCTGTGACCGCCATTATTGACGATGTGCGCAAGAACGGCGATGCGGCAGTCAGACGCTACACGAACGAGTTTGACAAGTGTGACCCGAACCCGGTGCTTGTGCCGGCTCACGAGATACAACATGCGCTGGAATATGCCGACCCTAAATTTGTAGAGGCTCTTAAAAACGCCAAGCAGAACATTGAGGTGTTTCA
>CAYSTR010000115.1:0-7582 GCA_964433745.1 uncultured Oscillospiraceae bacterium
CCCCGGCATTTTTCAGTATAGCGGCAATATCGTTATTGTCCCCGCTGCCCGATATTCCCAGTACCAGCGCACCGGTCAGATTCATCTCTGCTCCGTATGCGGTGTAAACCGATGGTGACGCCAGACACACCGGCACTCCCAGATATATTTCAAACAGATATTTTGCGAATATGGCGATATGGTCGGTCGTACCTCTGCCTGAAATAATTATATTTTTAGGCTTGTAGCTCTTTATATCGTCGGCAATTCTTTTGATAACTCCCTTGTTGTAGGAGGCACACATCTCCAATGCCCCCGGCTGTTCCCTAATCTCGTCCCATAGGGTACTCATACATTCATCCCTTTTATTATAATGTCTATATGATACAACAATAAATCCCATAAGTCAAGAGCAAAAGAACCCATAAGTGCGCTCATGAGTGCGCCTTAGGTATTATATGCATTATTTCATTTTAATTAATAATCCATTCATTGCATTTTCTGTTAAGAGGAGTATAATTTCATCATAACAGAAAAATTACGGAGGGCAATGGGATGAACATAGCAATGATAAGCCTGTGGCATGTACACGCAAAGGGCTATGCAAACGAGATTAAGGACACTATAAAGGGCGGAAACGTAACGGCTGTATGGGATGAAAACCCCACAGAGGGTAAAAAATGGGCAGACGAACTAGGCTGTACCTTTTTTGAGGACTATGACAAGCTTCTAGAAGACAGCTCTATAGACGGTATCGTCATCTGCTCTGCAACAAGTGAGCATAAATCCCTAATAATTAAAGCTGCAAATGCCGGTAAGCACATTTTTACAGAAAAGGTACTGGCGTTCTCGTCCTGCGACTGTGAGGAGATAAAGTCCGCTATAGAGCGTGCGGGGGTTACTTTTACCATATCCTTTCCGCACAAGTGCCGTGCAGAGCTTCTTCTTGCGAAAAAGATAGCCGACAGCGGCGAGCTGGGAGATATAACCTATGCCCGCGTCCGCAACGCGCACAACGGCAGTATAGCCGGATGGCTGCCCGAACATTTCTATAATAAGGAGCAGTGCGGCGGCGGTGCTATGATAGATCTGGGTGCTCATACCATGTATCTGCTGGAATGGTTCTTAGGAATGCCCAAAAAAACCTCTTCGGTGTTCACAAGCGTGACCGGCAAGGGTGTAGAGGACAATGCCGTAAGCGTAATGGAGTTTTCGGGCGGTGCTATCGGCGTAGCGGAGACAGGCTTCGTCTCGTCTAACGATCCGTTTACGCTGGATTTAGCCGGAACCAAGGGTTCGCTCCAGGTTCGGGATGGTCTCTCCTATTGCACCCCCGCTACCGGCGGCTGGATAAAGGCGGAAGAGCTGCCCGACGCTATGCCCTCACCTCTTTGTCAGTGGGTCGAGTGCGTGGAAAATAAAAAGAAACCCCTGTTTGACATTGAGGATGCCATAAAGCTTACAAAGATGATGGAGCTGGCGTACGGCTGCTAGACTTTAACAATTTAGCGCTTTAGTAAAATAAAGCTTGACAAAGAATGTTATCCATGTTATAGTAGTCTTGTAATCTTACTTCGGGGGATACTATGAATACGATGTTACGCCGCTTTTATGCTCGATTTAGCTTTATTCCAAGTGAATAGAGCTGATTTACCGTGCGGTGTAATGTGACCATTGGGATTAACGTGCCTGCGGATATCAAGCCGCAGGCACTTTTTTTATTGCCAATCACCCATAAATCTTCCGGGAGGTGAAAATAATGACAGGATTCGGTGATATCTGGGTTACCCTGGCGGCTATTCTATCTATTGCGTCAATGGTTTTATGCATCGTCTACGGACTAACAAACTGGAACAAGGAATAGGAGAGAGAAACAGTGGTTTATTCAATCATCGGTCTATGCGTATATGTTCTCGGAATCGGTATTCTTGCCTATACCGGGTACAAAAAAACAAAAAACAAGAATGACTATCTTCTCGCCGGTAAGGGCGTACACCCTATCGTCATGGCACTTTCCTACGGTGCTACCTTTGTATCCACCTCTGCTATAGTGGGCTTTGGCGGTGCTGCGGGACAGTTTGGTCTTAGCCTTTTGTGGCTGACACTTTTAACCATCATCGTGGGTGTGTTTATTGCATTTGTAGTATTCGGTAAAAAGACTAGACAGCTAGGACACGAGCTGGAGGCCTACACCATGCCGGAGATGTTCGGCAAACGCTTTAATTCCAAGTTTCTGTGGGGATATTCAAGTATTCTCATAGTGGTATTCATGCCGGTCTATGCCTCTGCGGTAATAAAAGGTATGGTGGACTTTGTGTCCTCCTACTTCTCGGTAAATCCGGATGTGGTGCTCGTCATTATCGCCGTGTGTGCCGTGCTCTACGTTATCACAGGCGGACTTAAAGGCATTATGTATGCGGATGCGTTCCAGGGCGGACTGATGTTTTTAGGCATGGCATTTCTTCTCATTTTTACATACTCCATGCTGGGCGGCATTGGCAACGCCCACGCGGCTCTAAGCGAGCTAAGCGCTAATCCGGAGGTTACCGCACAGACCGGAAAGATTGCCGCCGGAGGGTTCACCGGATGGAGCAGTATGCCCGTGACAGGCTCACCTATCTGGTGGAACGTCATGACCACCCTAGTAGCGGGAGTGGGTATCGGCGTTCTGGCACAGCCCCAGCTGGCTGTACGCTTCATGACGGTAAAGAGCGGTAAGGAGCTAAACCGCGCCACACTGTCGGGCGGTATCTTCATCTTCATGATGACCGGCACGGCATTTGTCGTGGGTGCGCTCTCGAATGTCAAGTTCTTCGATGATACAGGAAAGATAGCCATTGCGGCAGCGGGAGCAAACGACAGCATTATACCTGTCTTTGTCAAGAGCTATCTGCCCGAATGGTTCTCGGGACTATTCATAATCATCATGCTCGCCGCCTCCCTCTCCACCGTCAGCGCACTGGCGCACACCATCGGCACATCGTTTGGGCGCGACTTTATGAAAAACACCCTAGGCAGCAAGCTAAAGACCATCTCCGCTACCCGAATAGGCATTGCTCTGGGTATTGTCATAAGCGCGGTACTGAGCTTCCTGTCTAGCCGTCTGGATGTGAGCATGGCGATTATCGCACAGGGCACCTCCCTATTCTACGGTCTGTGCGCCGCCGCGTTTCTCCCCACCTATACCGCCGCCCTCTATATTAAGAGCTTCCCCAAGCAGGCAGCAGTCGCCAGTATGGTGACCGGTAGTGCTACGAGTATACTGTGGGCGTTCTTCATAAATGAGAAATCGGCATCGGCTATGCAGCTCTGCCGTCTTATCACAGGAAAATCCTCCCTGTTCGCCGAGACCTCCCTCTCGTTTCTCTCGATGGCGGACGCTTTAGTCATTGCCCTCCCGGTATCGATTATTGTGGCTGTGGCAGTACATTTCTACTGTAAGACGAAGAAGAAATAGATTTAAGTCCTAAAGCCCGCTTATTAAGGCGGGCTTTTTTCATGCTTAAAAAAATGTTGCTTTTTATATTAAAAGCAGTTATAATATATAAGGGAAAAAATAATAAGGAGACCTGCCGGTATATGCAAAGACTGATGGGATATATGCGCAGGGCTGTCATGGATTTTCGCATGATAGAAAATGGTGACAGAATTGCGGTTGGCGTAAGCGGAGGTAAGGATTCGCTTGCGCTTTTATTGGGTCTTTATGAGCTAAGGCGATTTATCGGAATCGACTATGAGCTTGTGGCGATTACGCTGGACCCCTATTTCGGCGGCAGTCCAACCGACTATTCCGCTGTGGCAAGGCTCTGCGAGGAGCGGGGCATACCCTACATACTAAAGCCCACAAACATAGGCGCTGTCGTGTTTGACCAGCGCAATGAGAAGAATCCATGCAGCCTGTGCGCCAGAATGCGAAGAGGAGCACTCCACAACGCCGCACTGGAGCAGGGCTGTAACAAGGTGGCTTTAGGGCATCACCGCGACGATGCGGTGGAGACCTTTCTCATGAACCTGTTTGACGAAGGCAGAATCGGCTGCTTTAACGCCGTCACCTACCTGTCTAGAAAGGACATCACGCTTATTCGTCCATTAATATACATCCCGGAGAATATCATAAGAAATACCATTGTGCGGCTTAATATACCCATAGTCAAGAGCCGCTGTCCGGTAGACGGACACACATCCCGCGAACGCACTAAGCAGTTTATCCGCCAAAAGGACAAGGAGAACAAGGGATTTGCCGTACGGCTGTTCGGCGCTGTTTTAAGGGGCGGATTATTAGATAGGGAGGGTACACATGAGTCTAATTGATCTTAACGATTTCACACCCGCGTACTGGGACGACATTGTAGCACTGGCAGGGGACATTTTGGATAAGCCGCAGAACTTCTTCGGAGCGGCATACGGTAAGGTCATGGCTACGCTGTTTTACGAGCCCTCCACCCGCACACAGCTCTCGTTCCAGACCGCCATGTACCGTCTGGGAGGACAGGTCATCGGGTTTGATAATCCCGACGGCTCGTCTGTAGCCAAGGGGGAGAACCTGCGCGACACCATCCGCATCGTGAGCGGCTACTCGGATATTGCAGTGCTCCGCCACCCCCGTGAGGGTGCGGCTTTGGCGGCTTCCATGTATTCCAGCTGTCCGGTCATAAACGCCGGGGACGGCGGGCATCTTCACCCGACACAGACATTGACCGACCTTGTTACGCTCAAAAAGGAGACAGGACGGCTCACCGGTCTGCGCGTGGGTGTGTGCGGCGACCTCAAGCACGGACGCACGGTACACTCCCTAGTCAAGGCGCTCTGCCGGTATGAGGGCAACGAATTTGTGCTCATCTCCACAAAAGAGCTGTGTCTGCCAGACTATCTTCTCTCGATGCTCGACCGCCACGACTGCCGCTATATAAAAGCGGACAACATCGAGGAGGTAATCTCCGACCTCGATGTGCTCTATATGACACGCATACAAAAGGAGCGTTTCGCCTCTAAAGCGGACTACGCCAAGCAAAAGGACGTGTACATCCTCAATGGGGACAAGCTGAAGCTGGCCTCCCCCCGGCTTCGCATCCTGCACCCCCTCCCGCGTGTGGACGAGATAACCGGCGATGTAGACGCAGACCCCAGAGCGGTCTACTTTAAGCAGGCGGTGTACGGCATGTACGCCCGCATGGCGCTTATTATCAGAATGTTGGAGGGAGATAAGCCCATCGGTTCGTCTGCCTATTGTGAGCTGCGCGCCACCGAGTGCGACAATCCGAACTGTATCACACACATAGAGCCGTATCTGCCGGAGCAGTTCCGCGAGGAGGGACATACCCATGTGTGCGAATATTGCGAGCATGAAAAGCTTGTCTAGGGCTTCTGCACTGCTTGCGTCCCCCAGAAGAGATGGTCACACGGCGTACTATCTGGACGAGTATCTGGGCAGCCAGACAGGTTATGCTGTGTCCCTGCACCATATAAGCGGTATGGATATAAAGGCATGTAAGGGCTGCGGATTCTGCAACACCCACGATTCCTGTGTCCTCTCGGATGACTTTGAACCGCTTCTAAAAGAACTTGACAACGCAAAGCTTATAATTATTGCGACACCTGTCTATTTTCTCGGATTTCCAAGCGGCTTTAAGGCGTTTGCCGACCGATTACAGGTGCGGTATGCCAAACGCTTTATCCGTGGGGAGGCCTTTGAGAGCGTTCGTAAATCGGGCGTTCTCTTAGCCACAGCCGGAAGCTCACAAAGCAATGTGTTTGACTGTGTGGAAAAGAGCGCAAAGCTGGTGTTTGACTGTTTGAATGCGGATTTTTCAGATAAGCTCCTTTACAGCGGTACAGATAAAAAATGAAAAAGGCGGCATGAATGAAAATCCATGCCGCCTTTTTCATTAAACTAATTATTCTGCATGAGCTTTACGGTAAAATCGCCCGATGGAATAGGCTTCGAGTAGTAGTACCCCTGTACAATGTCGCATCCCAGCTCCCTTAACAGGTCAATGTGCTCCTTAGTCTCCACACCCTCCGCTACGGTGTGGATGTTAAGCTCCTTTGCAAGCCCCATGACAATCGCTATGACCGTCTTGGCACGCTGCTCGTCATCTGCCGTCTTGAAGAAGCCCTGGTCAATCTTTATTACATCCACAGGTATGTTCTTTAAAAGCCCCAGTGAGGAGTAGCCTGTGCCGAAGTCGTCCATCGAGAGGGTGAAGCCCTCCTTATGAAGCTCGGCTAGTATATTTATGAGCGTCTCCTCGTTGTTGAAGATGGTGGACTCGGTCAGCTCTATCTCCAGTAGACGTCTGGGCACGTTGTAGCTGTCGGCTATCATACAAAGCTTCTGAACGAAGTCGGGATCGTCTAGGTGCAGCCGGGAGAAGTTTACCGATACGATGACCGGCGCAAGCCCCTTTTCTACCCAGTCGGCAATAATGGCGCATACATGCTCGTACATGTAGAAATCCAGCTTTGTGACAAAGCCGTTTTGCTCAAACAGCGGGATAAACTCGCCCGGATAAACCACCGAGCCATCATCCGGAATCCAGCGAACCAGTGCCTCTGCTCCCGCAATGGTCTCGTCCGACAGATAGTACTTGGGTTGCAGAAACACCTTAAACTCCTCCTGCGTCAGTGCGTCAGACATGCGGTTTTCTATGTCCTTTTGCCTTTGAAGCAGTCTTTTTATGGTTTCGTCATAGAAATCAATCGTGTTGGCGGTCTTATCGTGAACATTGCCGTGAATGTAACGCACCTTGTCCATGATGACGCTTATGTTCTCTGTGGGGTCGTCTATGCTGTAGACACACGCACTGAACGAGAGGTTATAGCTTTCGTTGTGGCTAAACACAAACTCCTCGTCTATCTGTTCAAACATCTGCCGGATACGGTCACTAAGACGCTCATCATCGGTATAATGTATCAGCAGGAAAAATTCATCCGAGTAGATTCGGGCAAAGATTTCGTCTTTTCCCAGCTGGCTGTCAAACGTCTTTGCCATACTTTTTATGAGGCTGTCGCCGTTTGCAAAGCCGAATGTCTCGTTTAGAAGCTTCATCTTGTCCACGTCAAAGAGGATAATGGCGTAATCCCCGCCGCCGGATAGAATTTCACAGGCATCAAGCTTAAACTTGGTAAGGTTTCTCGCTCCTGTCAGCTCATCGGTGAAAGCTATCTTCGATATACGCTTCAAGCTGTTTTTCTGTATTCTGACAATCCATAACATAAGCCCGGCAAACATAATGAGCATCAAAAGCGTCAGAGCAAGCGCCGCATAGGTAATGTTCGTCGCGTTTTCCGAAATAACCACATCCGGTACAATGGAAAAAAGTGACCAGTCATTTATTCCGATTGGAGCATAATATACCAGTCTGCGCTGATTGTTGTACATATACGAAGCAGATCCCGCCTTATTGGCATCGAGATTTTGCAGTATATCGTCAAGCAGCATATTTTCATGAAAATTTACAGATTTCCAGCCCTCATACAGATTATCCGAGAGGAACAGACTGTATGAGTTTGTGCTCTGTGCTATAATCTCGCCGCTTGTATTGGCAATGTATGCATAGCCCTTGCCATCAAAGGAGGACAAAAACAGCTCGTTGAGCTTCTG
>CAYSTR010000116.1:0-7569 GCA_964433745.1 uncultured Oscillospiraceae bacterium
GTTTGAATCGTATCCGGTATTTATTTCCAAGGGCAGTAACGTATAAGGCTGTCTATAGTCTTAAAAATGTTTTTGAAAATAATGGAGGTATAAAAAATGAAGGTGTTGTATTTAGCCAGTGAAGCCAGACCGTTTATCGCATCGGGCGGCCTTGCAGATGTAGCGGGAGCTCTGCCCAAGTCACTTGCAGCTCAAGGAGCGGAGTGCAGTGTAATTATCCCCATGTATTCAGGCATAGATACGTCCCTGCGTGGCAATCTCACCTTTGTGACAAGCTTTAATGTACCTCTTTCCTGGAGAAATCTGCACTGCGGTGTGTTTACCACCACATTAGACAGTGTGACGTACTATTTTATTGATAACGAGTTCTATTTTTCAAGAAACGGTATATACGGCTTCTTTGACGATGCGGAGCGGTTTGCATTTTTCTCAAAAGCGTGTCTTGAGGTCATACACAATCTGGGTTTAGAGGTCGATATTCTACACGCAAATGACTGGCAGACCGCATTGTCTATTGTATATCTGAATGTATATTTTAGAGATTTACCGCAGTATAAGGACATTAAGACGGTGTTTACTATTCACAATATAGCATACCAGGGTAAGTTTGGTCTGGATGTCATAGGCGATGTGTGCGGACTTCCGTGGGATTGTCACTCCCTTATAGAGTTCGATGGCGCTGCCAACTTTATGAAGGGTGCGATTGATTGTGCCGACAGGGTGACCACCGTCAGCCCTACATACGCACTGGAGCTTACCGATCCGTGGTATGCGTATGGTTTAGACGGATTTCTGCGGGATAAAAGCTACAAGCTATCGGGTATACTAAACGGTATAGACGATGAACTTGACCCTAAGACGGATAAGCATATTAGCTCGAATTTCGACCTTGACAGTATAGAGAAGAAACAGGCGAATAAGCAAGAGCTTCTGGAGATATTCGGGCTGCCGGTTTCCGATGCGCCCGTTTTGGCTATCGTATCCCGATTGGTGGCGATGAAAGGGATGGAGCTTGTTCGGCATGTATTTGACGAGATAGTGGCGATGGGCTACAGGATTATAGTGCTGGGTGCAGGGGACAATGAGTTTGAGATGTTCTTTACGCACATGCAGTATAAGTACCCTGAGCAGGTATCGGTGAGACTGGGGTTCTTCTCAGAGCTTGCCAGAAAGATTTATGCGGGTGCGGATATCTTCCTCATGCCCAGTAAATCAGAGCCATGCGGACTGGCGCAGATGGTAGCGTCCATGTACGGTGCTATTCCGGTTGTGCGTGAGACCGGCGGTTTAAAGGACACGATTATCGACTTTTCGCATCCACACGGTAACGGATACACATTCCTAACATTCAATGCCCATGATATGCTTCATGCCCTCTACAGAGCAAGGGTGGACTATGACGATAAACCCTCTTTCCGCGAGAAGATACGCAAGTCTATGATTTGTGATTTCAGCTGGAACACATCTGCGGGCGAATATATAAATCTATACAAGGGTATTTAAAATTAAGGAGATTTGGCGTGGACAGATATGCCCGTCAGCTAGAATATGTAACACCAGTTGGGCAGGAGAAGCTCTGCCGTACCCGGCTTTTGGTAGTCGGATGCGGCGGGCTTGGCTCGTCTTGCGCATACTATCTGGCGGCGGCGGGTGTGGGTAGTATAACGCTTATGGATTATGACACGGTGGAGGAAACAAACCTCAACCGTCAAATTCTGCACACCGAAGCAGATATAGGACGGTTAAAGGCGGACAGTGCCGCCGAAAAGCTTTCCGCCCTCAACAGCGGTATAACGGTAAATACCATAAAAACACGGCTGACAAAGGACAATGCCGCCGATTTAACCAGCGGATATGATGTGATTGCCAGCTGTACTGACAATGTAGACACTAGGCTTATACTGTCGGGCATTACCTGTGAAAGGGGTATCCCTGTTGTTGAAGCGGGTGTAGGGGGGCTTACCGGGTTTATCATGACAATACTGCCGGGAGAGCCGTGCTTTGGTTGCCTTGGATGGGAGCACCAAAAGCCGGTAAGACAGGTTCTAGGTGCGTCATGCGGGGTGATAGGCAGTATGCAGGCGGCGGAGACTATAAAGCTTATTTTGGGTATGGAGCATCTGCGGGGAGAGATGTGCCTTGTGGATTTAAATATACTGTCCACCGAGCGGATTAAGCTTCAAAAACGTGCAGACTGCCCTGTGTGCGCGAAAGGCTAGTATACGAAAGGCGAGGGGTACTGCCCCGAATGTTCATATGCATCTTACCACCGAGGGTATAGTGCTGGAGTGCCGGGATCAGAAGGAAAATGACCGGCTTGTTACGGTGCTTACCAAGGATTACGGGACGATAAGGGCGTTTGCGCGGGGTGCAAAGCGAATGCACAGCCCGTTATTGTCCCCCACAAGCGAGCTTTCCTATTCGAGGATAGTTTTTTTTCAGTCGAAGGACAGATATATCATCGATCATGCGGATACTATTAAGATTTTCTACGATGTTGTGAATGATGTTGTTCGTTTAAGCCTTGCAATGTATTTCTCAGAGCTTCTAAAGACGCTAGTACCCGAAAATGTGGACAGCGCAATGCATCTGCGGCTTGTGCTCAATGCTCTGCACTTTATGGATAAAAAGGATGTTTTTCTGTTAAAGTCGGTATTTGAGCTTAAAACCTTGGCGTTATCGGGGTATCTGCCCAATCTTGTAGGGTGCCGCGAGTGCGGGCACTACGAGAGTGACACGGGATTATATCATTTTTATTTATATTATAATGACTTTTTGTGTTCGGAGTGCTATAATAAACATATGCCGTCCATGACCGGCAGGGAGAAGGCGCTGTACTCTAGTATAGACGCTACCCTGCTTTTTGCCATGCGGTTTATCGTATATTCGGAGTTTAACAAAATTTTTTCGTTTAACCTGCCGGAGAAGCGGGCGAGGGAACTGTCTTTACTTACCGAGAACATGGTAAAACATCAGTTAAAGCAGACGTTTAAAACTCTGGATTTTTTTTATTCACTAGACCCTTAAGGAGGAACAATGTACATTTCGGAAAAACATATAAAAACTCTTGAGTTTGACAAGATTCGCCATATATTAGCAGAGCTTTCCCACTGTGAGGATACGCGGGACAAGGCTTTGCACCTGTTGCCCATGGAGCGTTTTCGTGATATTGAAGAGGAGCTTCTGCTCACCGAGGAAGCGCTGTCCATGTCAATTAGGTATTCATTTCCGCACCTGTCATCGGTACACAATCCGCTGGAGATTCTAAGCCGGGCAAAGCTTGGCTCATGTCTGTCCATACCCGAAATTTTACAGGTTTGTGATGTCATGAAGGTCATAAAAAACCTCTGTGACTGGAAACAGCGCGCCGTGGACTGCGCAGAAAACCTAAATGAGCTGTTTGAGGGGTTGTACCCCAACAAGTTCATGCTAGAGCGTATCGGCGTGTGTATAAAGAATGAAGAGGAACTGGCGGATGAAGCCAGCCCGGAGCTTGGGGATATCAGACGAAAGATTAGATTTTCTCACATAAAGGTACGTGAGCAGCTAGAGCGGCTCATAAAGTCACCCGCATACCAGAGTTATCTGCAAGAACCTATCATTACAACCAGGGACGGACGTTTTGTTGTTCCGGTAAAGGCTTCGTTTAAAAACGAGGTGTCAGGGCTTGTCCACGATATATCGGCGTCCGGTTCGACCTATTTTATTGAGCCGAGTTCGGTTGTGCAGGCGAATAATGAGGTCAGGGAGTTTGAAGCCCGAGAGCACGCCGAGGTCGAGCGTATTCTCTATGAGCTGTCGGGCGAACTGGCAGGATTTGCCGATACGTTGTTACTACAGTATCGTTCGCTTATTGCTCTTGATTTTTTATTTGCAAAAGCTGAGCTCTCCCACAGGTTCAAGGCTGTACGCCCGGCTATAAATGAAAATGGCGTAATCAGGCTGATTAAGGCGCGTCATCCTCTCATTGAACCGGGTAGGGTTGTGCCTATTGACATTAATCTGGGAGGCGGTTACACAACCCTTGTAATCACAGGTCCTAATACAGGCGGAAAGACTGTGGCGATTAAGACATTGGGGCTTTTGTGCGTAATGGCAGCCGCGGGGCTTTTACTGCCAGTATCGGAGCAAAGCGAGGTGGCGGTATTCGGTGGTGTACTCCCCGATATAGGAGACGAACAGAGCATCGAGCAGAGCCTCTCCACCTTTTCTTCCCACATGACGAATATAATTAAGATTATAGAGAGTGCTGACGATAAAAGTTTGGTGCTCTTAGACGAGTTGGGTTCGGGTACAGACCCGGTAGAGGGAGCGGCGCTTGCTATAGCGATTCTAGAGCACCTAAAGGAGCGGGGTGCGACGGTTATCGCAACTACGCACTATGCAGAGATAAAGCTATATGCTCTGACTACTCATGGAGTGGAAAATGCGTCATGCGAATTCGATATCGAGACACTAAGACCCACCTACCGTCTAATCACCGGCATACCGGGACGCTCCAACGCATTCGCCATATCAAGCAGACTGGGGCTTTCGGATGAGATTATTGAACAGGCTAAGGGGCATATATCATCCGACAGAGCCAGATTTGAGGATGTTGTCGCTTCTCTGGAGCAGAGCAGACAGGAGCTAGAAAAGGACAGATTAAAGGCGGCGGCGGACAGGGTGGAGAGCGAACGTCTAAAGCGTGAGCTTCAAAACGAGAGAAAAGCGTTCGAGCGTGACCGGGATAAGGAGCTGGATCGTGCCCGTACTAGCGCAAGACGGCTTGTGGAGACGGTTAAAGCACAGTCCGAGCGGCTCATAACCGAACTGGATGAGCTAAGACGCGAAAAGGACAAAGAGGATTTCTCCAAAAAAACCATTAAAGCTAAAAGCGAATTGAGGACAAAGCTGGGTAAGCTTTATGCCGAGGCCGACCCTGTCAACGAGCGGGTAAAAGAGGACTACAAGCTTCCGCGTAAGCTTGTACCGGGGGATACGGTACTGATTGCGGATATAGATAAAAAGGGTACGGTCATCGAGCTTGCGGGAGATAATGAAGCCGTTGTACTGGCGGGGATAATTAAAACAAAGGTGAAGCTTAGTAACCTAAGGCTCTTAGAGGGTGAGAAGATATCTGTCGGTAAGCAGACACTGACGCGAAATATCAAGAGCAAAAAGGATGTGGAGGTACGCTCCGAGCTTGATTTGCGCGGAATGGATGCCAGCGAGGGTATAATGGAGCTTGACCGCTATATTGACGAGTCACTGCTCTCCGGAATTGGCATGGTAACTATAATTCACGGTAAAGGGACAGGTGTACTGAGAAAAGCGGTGCATGACCATCTCAAAGCCCATCCCAGTGTCAGGACGTTTCGTCTGGGTGTGTTCGGTGAGGGTGATACCGGTGTCACTATTGCGGAGCTTTAGCTTCTAAATAATGAGCGGGGGCACTATTGACTAATTGTGCCCCCGGTGTTATAATATACTATATGTTATTTGGACGCTTATAAAAATAATGTCAAAATAAGCTATTTACCGGCATATAATTTAGGTATGACCCCTGTTGACTAACCCAAAAATAAGGGGGGTACCTATGAGACGGGCTATTAAGCGTTCTGGCAGAGTTAAAAAGAAGTTTTTTATAATATTCTGGACTACACTTATACTGCTGACAACCCTTGTCATTATTATTGATATGCAGATAAGACCTATTATCGAAACGGTGGCGGGGTATAGTGTACAATCAAACGCCACGCAGATAATAAGTGATGCCATAGACACAGAGCTTCTGCATAATGCAAATGAGTACAAAAATCTTGTCAAGGTGCAGTATGGTGATGACGGTCAGGTAGCGGCGGTTGAAGCGGATGTTATTAAGATAAACTATATTAAAACGAACCTAAATAACATCATTATCGATAAGCTGTCAAAGCTTAAAAACTCCACCATGAATATTCCGATAGGTACACTTATCGGAGGGAGCATTCTCTCCGGACGCGGCCCTCGAATCCCCATTGAGATGATACCGGCCGGTTTTGTTCAGTCGCAGGTCATCAGTACATTCAGCTCCTCCGGTATAAATCAAACGGTACATCGTATTGTCATTCAGCTGGAGGTGGGGATATCGGCTATCATTCCCGGATACACGATTTATGTCACCGTACCGGCGGACTTTTGCATAGCCGAGACCATTATCACCGGTACTGTCCCCGGAGCGTATACCCAGATTATAGGAGAACCATCTAATACAGCGGGCAAGGTGGCGAACTATGGGGCTTCCAGTGGGGGATAATGGCGGGGTTTATACTGAAAATTATATAAGCTCTTATCATCGGAGGTAAAAAATGCTTTCACCACTTGCGGACAGACTGCGCCCCAATAATCTTGATGAGGTGGTGGGGCAGAAGCACATTTTGGGTGCTGGAAAGCCCCTGCGCCGAATTATAGACAGCGGATACATCCCCAATATGATTTTCTACGGACCGTCGGGTATCGGCAAGACGACGGTTGCGCAGATTATAGCCAATACCGCCAACAAGCGTATGCATAAGCTTAACGGAACAAGTGCGTCGGTGGGGGACATAAAGGATGTAATCGGCGAGGTAGGCACATTGGTGGGTATGGACGGAATCTTACTATACCTTGACGAGATACAGTACTTTAATAAAAAGCAGCAGCAGTCACTGCTCTCCTACATGGAGGACGGTACGATTACACTTATTGCCTCCACTACGGAGAACCCATACTTTTATGTTTACAATGCGCTTTTGTCGCGCTCGACTATATTTGAGTTTGTCCCCGTACCGCCGGAGGAGATTGTTCTTTCGGTGGAGCGGGGTTTTGCCGAGATGGAGCACATGATTGGGGACAAGCTCATTCTGGATGATGGGGTGGCAGAGTTTATCGCCGCTTCGTCCGGAGGGGATGTGCGTAAGTCCTTGAACGGTGTGGAGCTGTGTGTACTGTCGGCGGAGCAGTCGGGGAATGGACGCAGGATTACACATGAGACGGCAGCAGGTGTCGTGCAGAAAAGCTCAATGCGATATGACAACAAGGGTGACGATAACTACGATGTCATGTCCGCATTTCAAAAGTCGATTCGCGGCTCTGACCCGGATGCTGCTCTTCACTATCTAGCTAGGTTTCTGTCGGCGGGGGATCTTATTTCTCCATGCAGACGGCTTTTAGTCATTGCATGTGAGGATATAGGGCTTGCCTATCCGCAGGCAATAACCATAGTAAAGTCGTGTGTGGATGCGGCTTTACAGGTGGGTCTGCCCGAGGCGGCCCATATGCTGTCACAAGCGGTGCTTGTACTGGCTACTGCTCCCAAATCCAATTCTGTAAGCGGGATATTCAGTGCCATGAGCGACGTTAAGGCGGGATATACCGATGTTCCGGCTCATCTTCGTGATGCGCACTATAAAGGAGCAAAAAAGCTAAACAGAGGAATCGAATACAAATATCCGCACGAATATGAGAATCACTATACCCCGCAGCAGTACCTGCCCGACGAGCTTATGGGCAGGACATACTACCAGTATGGTGCCAACAAGCAGGAGCAGGCGGCGAAAGCCTATTGGG
>CAYSTR010000117.1:0-7520 GCA_964433745.1 uncultured Oscillospiraceae bacterium
AAGCCGCTGTTTTGCTCTGGTTATGGCAACATACGCCAGGCGGCGCTCCTCCTCCAGCTCGTTTTGATCCAGAATGGACTGCCGTCCGGGGAAGATTCCGTCCTCAAAGCCCGGTATAAAGACCTGTGAAAACTCAAGCCCTTTAGCCGAGTGAATCGTCATGAGCACTACTGCGTCCTCTGCCGCATTGTAGTTGTCGATATCTGTATAGAGCGCAATCTCCTCTAAAAATCCCGACAGGGAGGGTTCTTCCGCCTCTCCCATATAGCGCACAATGTTGGACTTTAGCTCCCCTATATTCTCGACACGGGTCTGTGCCTCTGCGCCTTGCAGCTTCAGATATTGAAGATAACCGGTTCTCTCCATTAAAAGGTCAAACAGCACATCTAAAGGCACATTAACCGAGGCCTCGGTCAGCTCGTCTATAATTGACATGAAGTGTGCTATGTTCCCCGACTTTTTCGCGAGCATGGGATATTCGGCGGCATCTCTTAGCACCTCTAAAAGCGGCAATGACAGTCCTGCCGCTATCTCCTCCGCCGCTTCGATGGTGGTATCGCCGATTCCGCGTTTGGGTTCATTTATTATACGCTTCAACCGCAGATTGTCGCCGGGATTATTTATGACCGCGAGGTATGCTAGTACATCCTTGACCTCTTTACGCTCATAGAATCTTGCACCGCCCAGAACCCTGTAGGGGATACCAAAGCGCACGAACATGCGCTCAATCGGGCTTGACTGTGCATTCATGCGGTAGAGCACGGCAACGTCGCCGTAGTGACCGCCGTCCTTAACATATTCGAGTATACGGTCAGAGATAAACTCTGCTTCTCTTAGCTCGTCAAAGGTCTTATGTACATAAATAGGCGCACCTGCACCGTTGTCCGTCCAGAGGGTCTTGCCCTTTCTCTCGCTGTTGTTCTTAATGACGGCGTTGGCGGCATCGAGGATGTTTCCGGTACTCCTATAGTTCTGCTCCAGCCTAATAACCGTAGCACCGGAGAACTGCTTCTCAAAGTTCAGAATGTTCTCGATTGTCGCACCTCTGAACTTATATATGCTCTGGTCATCGTCACCCACGACACAGAGGTTCTTGTGCCCGCCAGCCAAAAGCCCCACCAGCTGATACTGGACGTTATTAGTGTCCTGATACTCGTCCACCATGATATAGCGGAATCTGTCCTGATAGTACGCAAGAATATCCGGGAACTTCTTTAAAAGCTGTACCGTCAGCGAGAGGATATCGTCAAAATCTACGGCGTTGGACTGCTTTAGAACCTGCGTATATCGCTTAAAGATATTCATAACCGTGCGGTCACGGTAGTCCTTCTCGTCGGGGGTAACATCGGGGTTTGATTTAAAGCGCGAGATAGCCGACAGCATGGATTTGGGCGTAAATGCTTTCTCGTCCACATTCTGCTCTTTTAGCGCGGCTTTTATGACACGGACACTATCGTCCGTATCGTATATAGTAAACTGTCTCGTATACCCTAGTCTATCAATATCCCGCCTTAGCATCCTTACGCAGAGGGAATGAAACGTACCCGCATTTATATCGTTTGCGGCATCGCCCAGCTTCTTAGCAAGCCGCTCTTTAAGCTCTCCTGCCGCTTTATTCGTAAACGTAATAGCGAGGATGTTCCACGGGCGCACCGTACCTGTTCCTAATAGCTTTAGTGCCGATTCGCCGGGTGAACCGCTCTCTAGATCTTTTAGAATCTCCTCTGTCAGACCATTCGGCACATATTCGCTTCTATAGGCTTTCCCGAACCGTATCATGTTGGCTATACGGTTGACCACCACAGTCGTCTTGCCGCTGCCTGCGCCCGCAAGAATAAGCAGTGGACCATCCATATGGTACACCGCCTGCTTCTGCATATCATTGAGCCCTGTAAATTCTTTCTCGATTATATTGTTACGTACACTTTTATATCTTTGGGCAAGCTCATTCATATTTTAATTTCCCTCATCGTTTTCTATCTCCCTATCCGAAGTTTACGTCCTTTAGGCGTTTGTGCACCTCTCCCGATATCTCCTCGAACACCCGCGAAAACCGGCACATATCCTTGTCGCTGTGGGTACAGTCGTATTCCGGGCACAAGCACCGGCTTAGCATATACGGACCCTCCACCGCTTCTATTACGTCATTGAGGCTTATATTAAAAGGCTCTCTCGCCAGCTCATACCCGCCCAAGGTTCCCTTAAACGAGCGCACGACCCCCGCTGCCACGAGCTTTCTCAATATCTTTAGCGAGAACCTAAGCGTCACGTTTGTAAGCCCCGATATCTCCTTTGCGTCCATTCGGCGCTTTTCCTTGGACAGGCTGTGGACTATCCTTATGGCGTAGTCCGATTCTAGTGTTATGTGCATGTGATTTGTTCTCTTTTCTGGAATTTAAGGGGTGGAGGGGTTTCGCTCTCTGCGGAGAGCGACAAGCGGGCGTCCGCTTGACCGCCGGCAGCGTGACGCTGCACCCACTGGTTAGTCTAAAAAGTCTTTTAGGCGTTTGCTTCTGCTGGGGTGTCTTAGCTTTCTCAATGCCTTGGCCTCTATCTGGCGTATGCGCTCTCTTGTGACATTGAACTCCTTGCCGACCTCCTCTAGCGTACGCGATCTTCCGTCCTCCAGACCAAACCGCAGTCTTAGCACCTTTTCCTCCCTTGACGTGAGTGTACCCAGTACATCCGAGAGCTGCTCTCTCAGAAGCGTATGGGATGCCGCTTCCGCCGGGGCAGGGGCTTCATCGTCCGGGATGAAGTCACCTAGATGGCTGTCCTCCTCCTCGCCGATGGGGGTTTCCAAGGAGACAGGCTCTTGTGCCACCCGCATAATCTCTCTTACCTTATCTATGGGCATGTCAAGCTCTACGCTTATCTCCTCTGCTGTCGGCTCATGACCGTTTTTATGCAGCAGCTGTGAGGTAATCTTCTTGACCTTATTAATGGTCTCCACCATGTGTACCGGTATACGGATGGTTCTCGCCTGGTCGGCTATGGCACGGGTTATCGCCTGACGAATCCACCATGTGGCGTATGTCGAAAACTTAAACCCTTTAGTATGGTCAAACTTTTCCACGGCTTTTATAAGTCCCAGGTTACCCTCTTGAATAAGGTCCAGAAACTGCATACCGCGCCCGACATAGCGTTTCGCAATACTCACCACAAGCCTAAGGTTAGCCTCCGAAAGACGTTTTCTCGCATAAGGGTCACCATGAGACATACGTGTGGCGAGGTCTATCTCTTCTTCCGGATTGAGAAGAGGTACGCGTCCTATCTCCTTTAAGTATACCTTAACAGGGTCGTCTATGTTTATGCCCTCCGGCGTGTAGGAGCTGTCTAGATCCTCCGTTTCCGCCAGAACGCTGTCAAAGTCAAAGTCAATCTGCGGGACAAAGTCCTCAATGACCTCTATGTTGTATGCTTCAAGCGTATCATACAGCTTGTCCACATACTCCATGTCGAAGTCCATTTCCTCGAGAGCGTCATTTATCTCCTTAGTGGTAAGTCTCCCACGTTGTTTTCCCTGTTCTAATAGATCCCTCAGTGCTGTTTTTCTGTTGTCCTGTCCGGTCATTCTACTTCCCCCTGTTTTTTCGTTGTAAGCCCTGCAGGTACGCACTGAGCTCCTCGCCCTCCAGCGTAGATACATCAATATTTCTTCTGGCTGCGCTTTTTATGTTTCCCATATACTCCATAAGTACTCCTGTATCCACGTTGAGCCCTGCATTGCTGCTCAACAGATAGGATACCACGGACATTTCTTCTCCCGTCAGCTCCCCCGACAGGGAAAATATGTCAACACTGCGGTTTGACTTTATTCTGTCCCTAATTAAACCATATATTCTCCTGTTTGTATCGGTGACAAAATCGCTTTCATCTATGTTTTCCTCAATGAGCCTTAAATAATCGGGGTTCTTCAAAAGTGCTGTTATAAGCCCCTCCTCCGACGCGGCGGCTTTTCTGTTTCCCGCCCTTTTCGGATTGAGTTTATTTATCTCGGGCGGCACAAAAATCTTTAGCTCTTCCTTCTTTTTCTGCCGCTCTAACCCCTTTTTAAGCCTCTGTCTCTCTCTGTCCACCGCCGCCGTCAATGCCGCCGGAGAGATGGAAATCTCTCCCGCAATGCGCGCGGTATATAGCTCTCTCTCCACAGGAGACGAAATAGCCGCCAAAAGACCTGTCACCTCGCGGACGAATTCCAATCGTCCCGCTTCCCCTGTTAGGTCGTGCTTTGCTTTTAGCTCGGATATGGAATACTCCGTGGCATTACGCGAATCTTTAAGAATGAGCGAAAACCGCTCTCTGCCGTATAGCTTTATGTATTCGTCCGGATCCTTTGCACCCGAAAGCGACAGTATCCGAATCCTTAGCCCCACCTGTTCTAACAGAGTGACCGCCCGGTTCGCCGCCTTTTTCCCCGCCTCATCCGAGTCGTAGCACAAGATGACCTCTTTTGTATACTGGGATAAAAGCCGTGCCTGTTCGGGTGTCAATGCTGTGCCTAGGGTTGCCACTGCCTCGGTAAACCCCGCTTTGTGCAGAGCGATAACGTCCATGTATCCCTCACACAGGATAAAATGCCCTTTCTGTGAGGATTTTGCAAAGTTGAAGGCATAGAGGTTGCGGCTTTTCTTAAACACCGCCGTATCCGACGAGTTTAGGTACTTAGGTCCATCCCCCTCCATAACGCGCCCCCCGAAGCCGATAACACTGCCCCGTAGGTCAATAATGGGAAACATCACCCTGTTTCGGAATATGTCATAGACATTCGTGCCGTTTTTTGCCCTTGCGGACACACCGGCTGCCACCAGCTCGTCCTCTTTATAGCCCTCGCTTTTGAGATAGGAGGTCAGCTCCCCCCACCCCGGCGGCGCAAACCCCAGCCCAAAGTGACGGATAATATTTTGGGACAGTCCCCTGCCGGTGAGATATGTAAATCCGGGACAGCCCGGTTCCATAAGCTTTTGATGGAAAAATTTCGCGGCTGCGCGGTTTATCTCCAGTACTCGCGGACGCGCTCCCTCATTTAGTCCCGATTCCGGGATGGGAAGCCCCGCCCTGTTTGCCAGATGCTTTACGGCATCAAGGTATTCCAGGTTCTCCGCACGTTTTATAAAGGTGATAACATCCCCGCCTGCTCCGCAGCCGAAGCAGTAGAACGACTGGGTGTCATTGTACACGGTAAAGGAGGGTGTCTTTTCGCTGTGGAACGGACACAGCCCCGACGAGCCCCGCCCCTTGCGCTTTAGCTCCACATAGGACGAGATAATATCCTCGATATCACATCTGCGCTTCAATTCCTGCAAAAACTCATCCGAAAGCATGAAAACTCCTTAGCGTACGTATGACCGGGGTGGTATGGTTATTTTGCCCATTTCTTGGGGATAAACAGCTGCTCAAACATCATGACCAGCAATCGGTCGCTCATCTGGGCGATATAGTCGCAAACGGCGCGCTCCACTCCGTCCTCCTCTGATATGAGACGGTAGACCTCCGGCATGGTGTCCGGGTTTTGGCATAGGTGCTCATAAATCCGCCCGATAAGCCCTACAGCGCGCACCTCCTCCGCCTTTACGACAGGGTTTACATACACCTGCTCAAACATAAATCTGTGCAGTGTATCCTGTGCATTTTTTATATGAGGTGCAATATATATGTCCGGTTTATCCAGGCTCTCGGTCACGATGGACGAGATTAGTGCCGTAATGCGTTCGGACTTTGTGCGTCCTAAGACGCTTATGCACTCTTTGGGCAGCATGTCCTCGGTGAGCACGCCCGCCTGTATGGCATCATCTATGTCATGGTTTATGTAGGCTATGCGGTCGGACATTCGCACAACGCGCCCCTCTAGTGTATCCGGCAGCTTGCCCTGGGTGTGACAGGCAATGCCGTTCTTGACCTCGTATGTGAGGTTTAGCCGCTCGATACGCTCACATACCCGCACGCTTTGAAGATAGTGAAGAAACCTAAACGGTGCTACGGCGGTCAGCGCACGCTCCCCTGCGTGCCCGAAGGGGGTGTGCCCTAGATCATGCCCTAATGCTATCGCCTCGGTCAGATCCTCGTTTAAGAGGAGTGCCCTTGCTATAGTTCGTGCTATCTGTGACACCTCTAGCGTATGGGTCAGTCTTGTGCGGTAGTAGTCCTCTAAAGGGGACAGAAACACCTGCGTCTTGTCTTTAAGCCGCCTGAATGCCTTTGAATGTATGATTCGGTCACGGTCACGCATGAACTCGGTGCGCATGTCGCACCGGTCGCTTTTCTGTGTGCGTCCTCTGGATTGGTCGGAATAAAACGCATACTGCGACAGTGACATGTGCTCGTGCCGCTCTATTCGTTCCTTTATACTAATGTTCGTCATTATCCTGCCTTAGTTTATAGTAGAAATTTTCCATATGCAAAACCTCTATCTGTCCGAAACCGCACTCCGCCACAAGCTTTTTTAACCCTTCGGTCGTTTTCTCGTCCGCGTCCGCAATCACGCGCATGACCACCCTGTCGGTATACGAAATGTCCTCGGTCTCGACCTCGCCCTCTAATGTATAGCGAAGCCTCCCCAAAAGCTCATAGGGCATGGACAGCTCATATCGGGCGCACAGCGTCATTGTTACAGGCGAAGAAGCGTTCACCGCCCCTGCCGCCGCCTCGCTGTAGGCTCTGGTCAATCCTCCCGCGCCTAAAAGCGTACCGCCGAAGTATCGCGTTACGACACACAGCACGTCGGTCAGTCCCTCTTTTGTGAGGACTGAGAGCACCGGCTGACCGGCTGTCCCCTGCGGCTCGCCCGCGTCCGAGTAGCGCATGAGCCCCTGCTCTTTTATAATGTACCCATAGACGTGGTGGCTTGCTCCCTTAAAGCGCTCTCTTACGCCGTTTAGCAAGGCAAGTGCTTCATCCTCTGAATGGACAGGGAATACCTGCCCGATAAAGCGGGATTTCTTTATAACCGTCTCAAACTCGCCCGGCTCGGCGACGGTGCGGTAGCTTATACTCATAAACAAATCCTCCCACGAAAACCACCCCTATTCAGGCGCATTTTTTCACACACCCAAAATAGAGGTCGCTAGCTTTCGCCGGGATATTGTTTTGTCGGGACAAAGGCGCTGTAGACGTGCAGGATAAAAGCGCATCTACTATTCTCCATTCCCTCTTCCCTAGTTCGACATACCGAAACGCTTCTTAAACCTGTCAACACGTCCGCCGCTGTCAATGAGCTTCTGTTTACCGGTGAAGAACGGATGGCATTTCGAGCAGATTTCCACCTTGATATCCGCTTTTGTGGAGCCGGTTGCGATTTCCTCGCCGCAGGCGCACTTAATCGTGGTCTGCTCATACTTAGGGTGTATTCCCTCTTTCATGTATTTCACCTCGCTTAAAGCCGGTTTTTGCCGGTCAAAAAATCAGAGCTTAAATTTTTCTTTTAAACCTATAAAGTAATTCTATCATATTTATTCCCCGATTGCAAGTATTTTTTTATTCTTTTAAAAAAAAGTTGACAAGCGCATTTTGCTGTGATATAA
>CAYSTR010000118.1:0-7518 GCA_964433745.1 uncultured Oscillospiraceae bacterium
TAAACGGAAAAAGCGGAATAAGCGAAGAGACACGAAGCAAGATAATGTCCGTAATTGAAGAGACCGGATTTAAACCCAGTATATCTTCAAGGCGGTTAAGCAGTAATAAAACCTTTAATATAGCTATAATCTATCCGACATCAGCTTCACCTTTTTCAGATTTCTTTTATGCAGAGATTGCAGACGGATTAGTCAGTGAGTTTACATTAAACGGATACAATGTTGTTTTTTCACCGTCCGATCTTGTAAGCGATGAAAAGGCTATACCCAATATTATAAGGCAAAACGATGCCGATGCGGCAGTTTTTCTGCAAAGGGCGGAGTTGGAGCTTTTGTATGAGCTGGATGTAGCAGAGATACAGTATGTTCTTATTGATCTTTTATCACCTGATTATATACATACAAATATCAGTCTGGACTGCGAAAAATCCATATACAAGGTGGTTGACTATCTCTATAATAAAGGGCACAGGGATATAGCATTTCTGGGATCTAGTAATCTGGTCGAGTATTTTATGCGTTGCTTTTCAGGCTATAAAAGGGCAATGGCAGATCATGAGCTGTTAATCTATCCCGACTGGATACAGATTACAGCAAATGATGAACATCAAACAGAGGAAGCTGTAAAAAGACTGCTTAGCTGTCATAAAAAGCCCACAGCTATTTGCTGTATGAGCGATATGACTGCTATATATGCTTTAAGTATAGCAAAAGACCTAGGGGTTAGCGTTCCAGACGAGCTTTCATTCATAAGTATTGACAATATTGCTTTATCGAGACTCGTTAGACCGGCTCTGACTACAGTTTCATATGAGAAGTTTGAAATGGGCAGACATGCTGCAAAGCTTTTACTAAAAAAAATGCAGGGTCAGAATATAGAAAGTATTACTTTTGACAGTGAGAGTATTATAGAAAGAGATTCAGTAAAGGAGCTGTCGATTTAATAAAATATATTATATTGGAGAGTATATATGAAGGCTTTTATAAGAGATATAAAAAAATACAAATTCTTGTTTCTTCTATTACTGCCGGGGCTTCTATTCTACATAATATTCTGCTACATACCAATGTTCGGCGTGGTAATTGCCTTTCAGGACTATAAGATAACACGCGGCTTCTTTGGCAGCGATTGGGTGGGACTAAAGCACTTTATCAGCTTTTTTTCATCCGAGCTATCCTTTAAACTCATTCGCAATACACTTGTTTTGAATTTATACTCTTTGTTGTGGGGATTTCCCATTCCTATAATATTTGCAATTATGCTCAGTGAGGTAAAGAGCACCTTTTACCGGAAGATGATTCAAACAGCAAGCTACATCCCATATTTTATGTCGTCTGTTATCGCCGTCGGTTTAGCGGGACTGTTACTCAACGTCAACGCCGGTGTAATAAACGAGATGATTGTAAGCTTCGGCGGAAGCCGTATAGATTTTCTTCTAGAACCGCAGTACTACCGCTCTGTTTATGTGGGAATAGGTATCTGGAAGAGCTTCGGTTACAGTTCGATTATATATCTTGCAGCTATAATTGGTATAAATCAAGAGCTGTATGAAGCGGCTACCATAGACGGAGCAAACAAGCTGCAGCGTATTTGGCACATTACCCTGCCGGGTATAGCAAGCACAATAATAATTCTGTTTATTATGAATGTCGGAACACTCCTGGGCTCCAGCTTTGAGATGAGCTTTCTATTACAGCGTCCTCTTAACTATGAGGTTTCGGATGTTATTGCAACCTATGTCTACCGAAAGGGTATTGCCGTTACCGAAGGATTCCCCAATTTCAGCTTTGCTACGGCAATAGGCTTCTTTCAATCGGTGATAAACATTATTCTGCTATATATTGCAAACTTTCTGTCTCGTAGATTTACCGAAACCAGTCTCTTTTGAGAAAAGCATTAGGAGGTTACTACATGGTTGGAAAACGATTCTCGTGGGGTCAGTCAATAAACTATCTCATATTGTTCTTTATAGGTTTTATAACCTTCTATCCGTTTATCTACATACTGTCTACATCTATTTCGTCTCCGGCGTATCTTGTGCAGCGTAATGTATTTATTCTGCCTTTAGGGTTTGATCTGTCCACCTATCAAAAGGTGTTTGAGGACTCCCGCATTATGTTGGGCTTTAAAAACTCCATAATATATACCTCTTTATCTACTGCATTTAGTCTCGTAGCTACAATGATGATGGCATATCCGCTGGCTATTAAGGGAGACTTTAATAGGTATTCTAAGGTTATTATGAAGTTTGTGCTGTTTTCCATGTACTTTTCCGGCGGTATGATTCCCACGTATCTTGTAGTAAAAGACATGGGAATGATTGATACAATATGGGCAATGGTTTTTCCGGGATTAATAAGCTCATTTCAGCTCATACTGGCACGTACATTTATCCGGGAGCTGCCCAATGACCTGTTTGAAGCTGCCAACATTGACGGTGCTAACGAGATAAATATCTTCTTTAGTATTGTTCTGCCGCTGTCTAAACCCATCATGGCAGTACTGGCACTTTATTGTGCAGTAGGGGCGTGGAACTCATTTACAACACCGCTTCTGTATTTTAACAAGCCGGAAATGTATCCGCTTCAATACTATCTTCGCCAGATTGTTATTCAGATGCAGGTTCGCGACTATTCAAACGCCGCAAGCTTCGACAGGGGAAGCGCTGTGTTTGCTTCCGAAGCGGTGAAATCATGTGTGCTAGTAGTCTCGACATTACCAATAATGATATTCTATCCATTTTTACAAAAGCACTTTGCCAAGGGTGTCATGATTGGAGCGATTAAGGGGTAGTGTCAAGCTTATTATCTCTGTTAAAAATCCAAACACCAGGTCGGTGTACGGATTTTTATAAAAAATACTGTGGAGGTACGAAATGAAAAAAAGGGTTATAGCAAGCATTCTATGTCTTACCATGTTAGTTGTATGTCTGGCCGGATGTACAAGCTCCGCTGCAAGCTCTACATCATCCTCCGGCGGAGGAGCGCAAAGCTCAAGTAAAGCGTCTAGCGCAGAAACTCCGAGCGAACCGGTAAAACTAAAGGTTGCATTTGATACGCACCCGGATGACAAGGTGGATGCTAATCTGCCCTGGTTTTTGGAATGGCAGAAAAAAACCAATACTATACTTGAGTTGATTCCTTTCCCATCTGAAAATGCAGAGGAAAAGAAAAATGCAATGCTTGCCTCTAACGATCTGCCAGATCTTTTTGAGGTTGACCGTACCATGGCTAACCTCTACGGTCCCGAGGGAGTATTCATTCCGTTGACTGATGAGCTGTTATCCAACAATGCACCTAATATCTGGTCAATGATAACTCCCGAGACCACCGTTCATCTTCGCAACAGTGAAAACGGAAATCTATACTTTATGCCCAGACATTGGGGTCTGCAGGAAACAACCGAGGGATTTGCCACCTATCGTAAGGATCTCCTCGAAGAAATGAAAGAAACCGAGCCTAATACAATGGCAGAGTGGACAGCTCTTCTGAAAAAGGCAAAGGCTGCATATCCGGATATGGTAATCCTCTCCGAACGCAACCGCAATCTTGATGTAAATATGGCTACTGCTTTTGGTATTGGTAATTTATACAGATACAACTATTGTGTTACAATACAAGGCGGTATTGATAAGGTTCAGTTTACTCCTACCACCGAGAACATGAAGGATCTCTATAAATTCTACGCCGAGCTTTATGCCGAGGGAATACTCGACAACGGATATCAGACTATTGAGTACGGTGACTGGTGGGACAAGAACATCTGCGGCGGCAAGGCATTTGCCTGCTTTAGCCAGAACTTTAACCGCGCATATGAAGCAACCGAGACCGCTCACCAGGTTGGATTGGATAACGTTCAATGGTGGGTAGCTAAACACCCGGAAAACCCCTACACAAATGAACGTGTAATTCTAAAGACATTGTCTCCCTGGACTACAATGGGTTGGGCGATAACTGCACAAAGCAAGGCTCAGGAAGAGGCAGTTAGATTTGCAGATTATCTCTTCTCGGATGAGGGAATTACATTCTTTACATATGGTATTGAGGGCGAGACCTATAACATGGTAAACGGACAGCCTGAAAGAATTCCCAATGATAACATGATGGAGTTTGTGAAGAAGAGAACCGAAATCGGTTATGCTTTCTATCTACCCTCTTATAATGGTATAGCAGATATGGGCTATTATACAGACCCGATAATGGTTGATCATTTCGATAAAAATGGACCGCTTTGTAAGCCTATTGCCCAGATTGTTCCTATAGCTTCCGATGTTGAGACTATTAATGAGTTTCTAACCGAGCTTGACACCTACTGGAAAAATATGATGGATCGCTTTATTAGAGGCGAGCTTGATATTGACAAAGAGTGGGATGCTTATGTAGCGGAATGTAACCGTTTAGGGGCTGAAAAGGGATTGGCTCTGGTTCAAGGTTGGGTTGACACATATTATAACGCTCTGAAAAAGTAGTATTATTAAAATCAATACGCAGATAAATCTAGTCCGGCATACAGGCAAAGTAATGTGTTATTTTGTTTGTATGCCGGAACTAGCGTACAAAGGAGTATATGAATGATTACATTTAAAAACCCCCGCAGTCATGCTTTTGATTTCGGCAATGAGCGAAACATACTGCTGGAAAAAGACATGGGCATAAAAAATGACCTAATAACCACCGGTATAAGATATAGTACACTTTTTTCAATAGAGGGACTGTTTGCCCCTCCGTATGTAAGCTCTGACTTCATCTTTAATATGCGTGTATACGGCGAAAAGGTAAAGACTGACCGGTTTACTTGGTATCCATTTGCTATTGAACGTTTTGGTAATGTAAACGGACTTGAGGTGCAAAGTCTGGTATTCGCCGCCGGGAAAAGACGCAGCATAATAATCAAGGCTACACTTATTAATCCTACAGCAGATGATATGATTGTACCCTTGCAGGTCGATTATCACGGCGGGGTAGATTATCTGCACTTATGGGAGTTTACCTATGCCAAAGGAAGCCTGCGTACCGATATGGATGTATCCGAGAATCGTCTATATAAGAAGAATAATGATAAGGCTTTAGATTTGATTGCTAGTATTCCTATGAGTTGGTTCGAGCTTGCCAGCCTTTGGGAGAGTAAGGTTAGCGTCCCGGCTAATGGGGAGAAAACCATCTGGTTTACTATATCGTTGGGTAACTCCGAAGAGACAAAGCCCAATACCGAATATATAATGTCTAATCCGGAAAGAGCTCAGAGTGAAGCCATTAGCTGGTACGAGTCCGAGGTTGACAGTATATTTAATGTTTTCCCCGATTTTGACAGTGATAATATTCATCTTAAAAACTACTATTACCGCTCATTGGCGCATTATATCCTCAATAAATGGCGTGTACCGGAGTTTGTCCTCAATCCATACTATAGCACCGGCGGTCTGCAAGGTGGCTGTGTGGGATCATATCTTTGGGATGTGTCAGCGGGGTTTGAGACACATGCGTTATATGATCCATCTGCGGACAAGAATATAATCAAACAGTATCTGAAGCTAGACATCACCCGCTGTTTTGCATTTAGTCCGATAGATGGGCGGGCATTCGGTCCGTGGTACATGATTAATCAAGAGAAGATTATCATGATGATCTACCATTATGTAAAGCTAACCGGTGATATAGATTTTCTGTTTGAAGAGGTAAACGGAAAGAAGATATATGAATGGGCAAGCTACCAGGCACTTATCCGAGATGATGTTAATAAACCCATCACATTGACCGATTACGGTATCGACGGTGAAAACCATCTGGAGCTGCGCAGAGGCATTCCTTATCGCGGTATTCTGCCGGATTTGAACGGACGGCGTTATCAGAGCTATATGTGGGCATATGAGATAACAAAATGGGCTGGTCACCCCGACGAAATCCTGCCAAAGAGAGCGGCAGAGCTAAAGCCTCTCCTAAAGAAAGAGCTATGGAATGAAGAAACACGCTGGTTTGATTTTATATCGCATGGTAAGCGTGATATTCGCTATACTATCCAGATGTTCAAATTATTTTCAAGCGATGTGCTGGATGAGGAAATGGAGGAGGGGCTGCTCTCGCATCTTAATGAGACGGAGTTCCTGTCGGACTACGGATTTCATAGCATGTCCAAGCTGGATATTGCATATGATCAAGTGGATATTGATAACGGAGGCAGCGGTGCTTGTTCCATATTCCCCAATCTTATAGCAGAAAAGCTGTACAAGGCAGGACGGGCAGAATATGCCGACGACATTATGCGGCGTGTATTATGGTGGGGAGAGAGACTGCCATACTGGGGGGATTCACTGGTTGCAAACTATATTGACTATCGTCAGGATACGCCGCTTCAAAACACCATCGGTGCTGTGACAGGAGCACAATGCATCCTATTTGGTATGTTCGGTGTGGATGCTAATCCCGATGGTACGGTCACATTTAATCCGCACCTGCCCTCATTCTGCAATGAGATAAGCTTTAACGGACTTAAACTTTTCGGCAAGCTCTACAGCGGAAAGCTTACAAGGGACGGATTTGAACTGACAAGCAAAGAAGTATAGCGAAATAATCACCCTCTTTATCCCTGGGGATAGAGAGGGCGATTTCTTAATAGTTATTAGAACCTTACTTTAAAAATGTTTCAGCACTATCCTCGCAGAACTTGTTCATTAGCTCCTCCATAGCAGCGTATGTTGAAGCAGGTTCGTTGGCTGCGTCTCTTGTAACTGTAGTCATTGCTGCATATGCGGGGTTAACAGCTTCATTCCAATAGTTAGCAAAGCCGTTATCTATAACCTTTTTGTCCTGCATTTCCCAGAATATCTTCATTCCCTTATCGCCCATACCATTGGCAAGGAAGTTATTCTGCATAGATTCCTTGATCTGTACAGCTATTTCAGCGATAGCAGAGTAGATAATACCGGTGTATTCAGGATTGTCCAGTGTTTTCGGCATAATAAATCCGCGCCCAGGTCCTCCTGAAAGGCTTGCAGCTTTATTAGTGTTCTTAGGACCTGCCGGGAACGGCAGGAAGCCGTACTCAAATGTTACGTCCTGGAAATAGGATGTAACCATCCATGAATAAGAGGGCCAGAATGCGCTGTTGCCGTCCATGAAGGTGATACGCGGGTCATCGTCCTGCATTTTCATAACCTTGTCTGTCAGCACAAGCTGTTTGTTCCAGTTGAACGCCTCAAGTGCTTCGGGCTCGGTTAGACCAAACTTAAATTTACCGTCTGCCATGGGTTTGATAACAAATGCGTTGTTGCTTATAAGGGTATTCCTCTCAAAGGCACCTCCGGCGGATATACCCCACTGCTCTGTACCATCAGCTCTTTTCTTGGTTGTTGCTAGAAGCATTTCGCGGAATTTCTCCCATGTCCACTCGCCCTTGTCGTACAAATCGTAGGGGTTATCCAGACCGGCTTCTTTTAGAATATCAAGATTAAAGAATATACCGTTTAAACCGTCATCCGGTCTTAATGCGGTCAGATAGACCTTACCGTCGGGCAGAGTTGA
>CAYSTR010000119.1:0-7511 GCA_964433745.1 uncultured Oscillospiraceae bacterium
TGATACAGCTTATCATAGAAAAGAACAATCTGCAAGATTTTGATACCTTTAACATCTACAAATGGATATTCAAGACCTTTGTTGCGGTATTTATCCTAACCAACACGTTTAACATCGTCATGGCGGTGTTCGATGTGGCGCAGAACGTAGTCAACAGCAGCGCGGGGCTAATATCCGGTGACCTCGCCCTCGGCAATGATTTGATGATGGATACCATACGAGCCAGTCTTGAGAGTATGGAGATAGGAGAGCTTATCGGACTGTTCTTTGAGACACAGATAGTAAGGCTTTGTATGCTCATCATGTCAGTTATTATTATGATTATCGTGTGGGGGCGCATGATTGAGATTTATCTAACAGTATCCATTGCACCCATACCGCTGAGTACCATGTCAAATAAAGAATGGGGGTCGATTGGTAATAATTATTTAAAATCCCTGTTTGCACTGGGCTTTCAAGGCTTTCTCATCATGATATGCGTAGCGATATACGCTGTTCTGGTCAGCGGTATCGCCGCATCGGATAACATGCACATAGCTATATGGACGATTGCAGGGTATACAGCGCTTTTGTGCTTTATCCTACTGAAAACCGGCAGTATATCAAAGTCTATTTTTAATGCACACGGATAGAAATGAACAATGAAAGGGGACAAATTCTATGACCTTAGCAATAAACCGGCTTCGTGAACGCATAGAGAGAAACTATGAGGACTTCAGAGCCGAAACACTGGTGCTAGACAAAGAGGATATCTTCGAGTCGGCGGGTCGCATCTCCGCAGTAGAGGATATCCTCCTTTTTATGTCCACACACAACTGGGTGGATGAGGACGAGGCAAGGTATCTGCTTCGCTTCGATAACCCGCTTGAAATGCTTACAGATGTGTGGGAGGAATATCTGCTTGACAGTGACACCCATTTCCGCACGGCGTTAGATGAACTCCTTGATAAGGAGGACAACGAACAAAACTACATCAGCGCCGCTCTTGCCAATAAAATCCGCAAGAAATATGGAGAGGATATGCCATTTAAGGAAGCTATTCTGTGTGAACTAAAGCGTTGTCCTTCTCCCAGACGATGCGTGGTCTATGGTGATTGGGGGATTGATACTTGACCCAACCCATCAAGGTAGTTTCCCTATTTGACGGTATCTCTTGCGGCCGCGTAGCCCTTGACCGTGCCGGTATAGATGTTTGTGCATATGAAGCCTTTGAGATTGACAAGTACGCCAAAGCGGTCAGCCGGTATAACTATCCCGACATAGGGCAGCATGGCGATGTACTCACCGCCGATTTCAGATGTTTTACTGGCTATGACCTTGTAATGGGCGGCTCACCCTGCACATTCTGGAGTATAGCTAAGAATAATCGTGAGGTCAATAAGGATGGTATCGGGTGGAAGTTGTTCATGCGGTTTGTGGAAGCTGTGCGTATAATAAGACCCCGTTTCTTCCTTTATGAGAATGTGGCTTCCATGCCAATAAGCATTAAGACATATATATCAGAGGAACTAGGCTGTGAACCCATCCTTATAAACTCTGCTCTTGTGTCGGCACAACAGCGTAAACGATTGTACTGGACGAACATTAGCGGTGTCACACAACCCTTCGACCGTGGAGTGCTGCTCATGGACATTATTGATTCCGGTGTTACCTGCCGAGATAAGTCATATTGTATTGATGCCTGTTACTATAAAGGCGGCACTGCTACGCGGCTTGATAATCAAAGCGGCAGACGGCAGATGGTATATGAACCTATCACCCTTGCCGACAAATCCCAAACCATTCTTTCTACATTACACAAGGAAAATGCCCTGTCGATGCTCAAACGCAATAAGACAGGGCTATTTGTAGCAGAAGAAACAGAAGTTATGGGTGCCGCACTGCGCACCCGGGAAGATGAAGCCGGTCGGTTCAAGCGGTTGGAAGTCCGAAGCGATGGCAAGCTCAATACTCTCACCACCGTTTTATCAGACAGTATGGTATGTTCCCCTGTTCGTGTCGGATCTATCGGTAAAGGAGGACAGGGACATCGTATCTATTCCGTCCACGGTAAAACCGTGTCCCTCATGGCAAACGGCGGCGGGCGGGGCGGTCAGGTGGGACTATACAAAATTGACCTGCCCGACGGTGACTACACCATCCGCAAGCTCACACCCATCGAAGCGGAACGCTGCCAGATATTGCCCGAAAACTACACCGCTTGCGGGGTGGACGATAACGGCAAGGTTATCAAAATCAGCAATACTCAACGATACCGCTGTATAGGCAATGGGTGGACAGTCGAGGTAATTGCACATATTTTAAGGGCTTCAGGCTTGTAACCGCACCTCATCGAATATAGCCTTCTCCACAAAAGCGTTCAGAGTATCTTTGAATTTCATACAAAAAGCAACTAAATAACAGTTGCTTTTTGTATGAAATTCAAAGATACTCTGAATTTCATACAAAAAGCAACTGTTATTTAGTTGCAATAAATTTTTGGAGGTATGTATGCCATATGTCCCAGTCCCCAAGGATTTAACCCGCGTAAAAACGAAGGTCGCCTTATCACTCACCAAACGCCAGTTAATTTGTTTTAGTTGTGCGGCGGCAGTAGGAGTGCCTGTGTTCTTTCTCACAAAAGACTTCATCGGCACCTCAACCGCTGTCATGGTGATGATACTACTCATGCTCCCCGCATTTTTTATTGCTATGTACGAAAAGGACGGTCAGCCCGCGGAGAAGATTCTCATAAACATCCTACGCGCCCGATACTTTTTCCCAAGAATACGTCCATACAAGACAGAGAACCTTTATAGCTACATTTATAAGGAGGGTAGAATTTTTGCCAAACAAGCAAAGGCAACAGGCACAGCAGGAAATTCTTTTGCAAAGAAACATACAGTCGGCAAAACAAAATAAGCGAGACTTAAGGAGTATGCCCAAAACCACTTCAAAACCGTCCGGGGTGCGGGCTTCAATCATAGAGCGGCTGTTCGGTGTAAAGACCCCGCCGCAGACGGTTCAGCAGTCCATTTCCTACAGGGATATGTATAAGGATGGTATCTGCCGTGTGAATGAGCGGCTGTATACCAAAACCATCATATTCAATGACATCAACTACCAGTTGTCGCAAAACGAGGACAAGACACAGATTTTCGAGAGCTGGTGCCATTTTCTCAACTACTTCGATTCCACCATCAGCGTTCAGCTCTCATTCGTCAACCAGTACGGGAACCTTACGGACTTTGAGAAGTCCATCAACATACCAGAACGTGAGGATGACTTTAATTCCATACGCCGTGAGTACGCCGATATGCTTAAAAACCAACTTGCCAAGGGCAACAATGGGCTTGTCAAAGCCAAATATATCACCTTTGGCATAGAAGCGGCGAATCTAAGGGAAGTAAAACCTAGGCTCGAACGCATTGAAGCGGATATTATCGGCAACTTCAAGGCTTTAGGTGTTAAGGCTGTACCCCTCACCGGGTATGAGCGGCTGGCGGTACTGCACGGGCAGTTTCATAAAGCCGCAGAGAGCCTCAGTTGTAGTAATGGTAAGCTTCATTTTTCATGGGGAGACATACCGAAAACAGGACTATCAACAAAGGACTTCATCGCACCCACCTCTTTTGACTTTCGGGACAGCAAAACCTTTCGCATGGGGACAACCTATGGTGCAGTCAGCTATATTCAGATTATCGCGCCGGAGCTTTCCGACCGGCTGTTGTCCGATTTACTCGATATGAATAATGCCGTAACGGTCAATCTGCATATAAGGTCAATAGACCAGACCGAAGCCATCAAAACCATCAAACGTAAGATCACCGAACTGGACGCCATGAAGATTAATGAGCAGAAAAAGGCCGTGCGCTCCGGCTATGACATGGATGTGATTCCAACAGATATTGCCACATACGGCGACGAAGCCAAAAACATCCTAAAGGAGCTGCAATCCCGTAACGAGCGTATGTTTTTAGTAACATTTATCGTACTATACACTGCCGAAACGAAGCGCAAGCTCGAAAACAACGTTTTTGCGGCTGCGGGTATCGCACAAAAGCATAACTGCGCTCTCAAACGACTGGATTTTCAGCAGGAACAGGGACTCATGTCCTCACTCCCGCTGGGATATAACCAGATAGAGATACAGCGCGGGCTCACGACATCCAGTACCGCTATATTCGTCCCGTTTACCACATGTGAGCTGTTTCAATCGGGCGAAGCACTATATTATGGGCTCAATGCATTGTCCAATAACCTTATTATGGCCGATAGAAAGAGCTTGAAGAACCCTAACGGCCTATTTCTAGGCACCCCGGGCAGCGGTAAATCGTTTTCAGCAAAGCGCGAGATTATAAATGTTTTCCTCATAACACAAGACGATATTATAATAGCAGACCCGGAAGCCGAATATTTCCCGGTAGTGTCCCGGCTCGGCGGTCAGGTGATAAAGCTGTCCCCCAACTCCAATCAATACCTAAACCCCATGGACATTAATGCGGACTATGACGATGAGGATCCCCTCACCCTCAAAAGCGACTTTATCCTCTCCCTGTGTGAGTTGATTGTCGGCGGTAAAGAGGGGCTTGCCCCTGCCGAAAAGACCATTATCGACCGCTGTGTCCGTCTGGTCTACCGAGATTATCTACAAGACCCCCGCCCCGAAAACATGCCAATTCTTGAGGACTTGTACAACCTTCTGCGCAAGCAATCAGAACCGGAAGCGCAGCATGTGGCAACCGCACTCGAAATCTATGTCACCGGGAGCTTGAATGTTTTCAATCACAGAACTAACATCAACACCCAAAACCGCCTTATCTGCTTTGATATTAAGGAACTGGGTAAACAGCTGAAAAAGCTCGGTATGCTCATCCTACAGGATGCAGTCTGGAACCGTGTCACGGTCAACCGTACCGCTCATAAGACGACCTGGTTCTATATCGACGAATTCCATCTCCTATTAAAAGAGGAGCAGACCGCCGGGTACTGTGTGGAGATATGGAAGCGATTCAGAAAATGGGGAGGTATCCCTACGGGTATCACGCAGAATGTAAAGGATTTACTGGCCTCCCGTGAGATAGAGAATATCTTTGAGAACTCTGACTTTATCCTCATGCTCAATCAAGCGGGCGGTGACCGGCAGATTTTAGCTAAACAGCTCGGTATCTCCCCTCACCAGTTATCATATGTCACCCACTCCGGGGCGGGAGAAGGTCTTTTATTCCATGGCTCTGTTATCATCCCATTCGTGGATAGGTTTCCCAAGGACACCGAACTGTACCGTATTATGTCAACTAAATTTAATGAAATAACGGCAGCGGCGGTGGAGACATGAGCAGCCGGTTACGGTTCGGCGGTGATGAGCTAAAAGCTGAAGCAATAAAGGTGAAGCCACCAAAGGGGAGAGTGAGAAAAGCCGCCGATAACAATTCTAAGGTAGATGCGGACAATAATGTACCCTCTAACGCAGATGCTTCCCCCAAACCGCCTGATAGCAAGCTAAAGTTCTCTAAATGGGAGCAGAAAATCGAAAAGCTAGAGCGAAAAGCTTCCAAACAAGGGAAAAAGCATGACAAAACCCGCCTGCCCACGAAAACTGTTCTCAAGAAAGAGCGTGTCTATAAAGAGGATACGGGTAAGGTTAAGCACAAGCTTAGCTTTGAAAAGGAAGTTATCCCAATAAATGAAGCTAAGTGGAACAAGGCGAACAAGAAGTCACTGCCGCGCAAGGGTATAGGTCTAATCAAAACCGCTGCTGTAAACAAAGTCCACGCAAAGGTACATGAGACAGAGCATGAGAATGTCGGTGTACATGCTGCCCACCAAGGGGAGCTTGTGGGTGAAGGGGTATGGCGCGGCGGAAAACATGTTTCCCAGTCTGCATACCGATTTGTCCGCAACACGCCATACCGAAGGGCTTCAAAGCTAGAGGTACAGTCCTTAAAGACAGAGAGAAAGCTGTCATATGAAAAAGCGGTGCATGAAAACCCAAAGCTCAAGAGTAACCCTATTTCTCGTTCGGTTCAAAAGCGTAAGATAAAAAAGGAATATGCCGCGGCTATAAGGAGCGCCAAGAAGTCGGGTAAAACGGCAACAAGAGCGGCGGGGATTGTAAAAAAAGCCGGACAGGCAGTCGCGGGGCTCGTAAGAAAGAACCCTATACTTTTTGTAAAGGCGGGTGTGCTGCTTCTTCTCATCTTTTTCATTATGGCTCTTTTTTCTATGTGTTCTGTTATCTTTTCCGGCGGTTCTGCGTTTATCGGTGCAACCAGTTACGCCGCCGGAGACAGGGATATTGATAATGCGGAAATTATCTACACGGAATGGGAAGCGGATTTGCAATACCAGATTGATAACGCCGAAACCGACCACCCCGGATACAATGAGTATCGATACAATATCGGTGACATCGGTCATGATGCGTATGAGCTCATGGCATATCTCACAGCGGTTTACAAGGATTTTGAGTATACCGAAATATTAGGCGTACTTCGAGAAATATTCGATGAACAGTATTCCCTAACATTTTTAGAGGAGGTGGAAGTACGCTACCGTATAAACGGATATGGTGAGAGGGAGCCATATAACTGGAATATTCTTAATGTAACCCTTGAAACCAAACCGCTTTCCGATGTGATTGCTGACCGCATGGATACCGACCAACAGGAGCATTACGATTTATTAATGGAATCAAAGGGTAACCGGCAGTATGTCGGAAGCCCATTTGATTTTAACTGGCTGCCCTATGTGACATGCAACTATGGCTGGCGCATACACCCCATATCAGGTGAAAAAGATTTTCATACGGGTGTGGACATCGGTGTTTCTCCGGGCACAGAGATACATGCGGGGTTCGACGGAACAGTTATCCGAGTGGATTATGACCCCGCCGGGTATGGTAACTATGTTCTTCTGGAGGATGACAAGGGTATCAGAGCCAGATATGCACACTGCAGCAGTGTTTTAGTCAGTGAGGGGCAGACCGTCAAGAAGGGTGATGTTATAGCGACAGTAGGCAGCACAGGAAACAGCACAGGGCCGCATCTGCATTTAGACGTAATACAAAACGGTAATTACTTAAATCCACGATATTTTGCACTAACAAAATAACAGGAGGTATATTTTGAACCCAAGGATTATTAGGACGGATGAGGAAATTAGGAGACTGCGCGGTAAGATAGCCGACTATCAAGTGCGATTAAAGGACTTGGAGAGGCAGAAAACTGAACTTGAGAACGCCGATATTGTAGCAATGGTGCGGGGTATAGACATCCCGCCGGGCGACATTGAAGCTTTTATCCGTAAGTTTAAAGAGCAGCAAGGCTGTGCGGTACCCAATCTTTCCGCCGATATGTTACACGATGAGGAGGATAAGCTACTTGAAAAGTAAGATAAAATATGTTTTAGCACTCATGCTCTGTGTGAGTGCATTTCTTTTACCCATCACAGTTTTTGCCACTGACATCCCCGATAAAACCCCGCCCAATCTCACTGCCACCCTTAGCGGTGACACGCTCCATATCGAAGCA